>CALEEC010000421.1 GCA_937949245.1 uncultured Gemmataceae bacterium
ACGGTGCGAACGTGCCGACGCACGTCGGCTTCGTCGAGGACATCGTCATGCACCAAGGTCGCGGTGTGGATCATCTCGACCACTACGGCCAAAGTGTGATGCGCCGGCACAATCTGGCCACAGGCTTGCGCTGTCAGCAGCAGCAGCAGGGGCCGTAGGCGTTTGCCACGATAGTGGCTCAAATGTTGCAGCATCTGCGCCACCGAAGGCCGACTCGCCGACAACGACCGTGCCAGAAGACGTTCCACCTCTTCCAGGTCGGCCAACACCGGCGGAACGGACAACGGCGCTCGACCGACCAGCGAGAAAGGCTGCACCAAAGTCGTCATCGCGATACCCTCCGTAGGGAGAAACGCCGTGCGCCCCGGCCTGGGGGGTCAGGGCGTTTCGGGCGTTCGTCGAAAATCCCCGGTCTTGCCGCCGGTTTTGCTTTCCAACTGAATGCATTCGATGATTATGCCCCGATCGATGGCCTTGCACATGTCGTAGACGGTCAAGGCGGCCACGCTGACGGCGGTCAATGCTTCCATTTCGACGCCGGTGCGAGCGATCACTTTCACCGTGGCTTCGATCTGCAACTGATCATCGGCCGCGAAGGCGAAATCGATCTGCACTGCCGTCAGTGGCAGGGGATGGCACAGCGGGATCAGGTTCGCCGTCTGCTTCGCAGCCATGATCCCCGCTAAACGAGCCACTTCGAGGACATCGCCTTTGGCCAAACCACGGTCGCGGATACGTTGCAGCGTCGCCGGTTGCATGCGTACTCTCGCACTGGCCACAGCAACGCGTTCCGTCTCCGCCTTAACCGAGGTATCGACCATTCGACTAGCACCCTGTGCGTCGAAATGCGATAGTTCTGCCATAATTCACCTCGTTGCCCGGGGAACCTGTGGTACAAACCGAATCTCCTTGGCTAAAATAACACAATGGCTGTGGGTGGGCTTCAGAGCGATCGGGTCGCCCCTTGGTACGCGGCGCTGGTGCCAGTGCTCGTGCTCACCTTTTCCCGATTCAATGACTTGAGAGTTTTCCCATGCTAAGTGTATTGCCGCTGTTGCAGGTGTTGCCGTTGCTGAGCCTTGTTCTCGGCAGTCCGCCGAATCCACCGGTTCCGCTGAAGTCATCGACTTCGCCGAATCCCATGGTTCCGCCGAAGTCATCGACATTGCCAACTCCGCCGGTCTCGGTGTTGGCTTATGCCCCCACAGGGGAGGTACTCTGGGTCGGCCGATACCGGGAAGTCCAAAGCGTTCATCCGACGACGGGGGAACTGCTCGGCAGTCGAACGGTGCCCGATGGCCGCATCACCGCCCTGGCCGTCGATGCACTAGGGCAACGCCTTGCCGTTGCCGTGAGTCAAACCGGCAAACTCGGTGCTATCCATGTCTTCGCCCTCACGCCGACGGGCCAGTTGAGCGAGAAACCGTTACGCTCCTTCCCGGCTCACAACGACAGCATTTACGGCTTAGCGTTCAGTCCCAACAGCAAAGTGTTGGCCTCGGCCAGCTATGATCGGCTGGTGAAATTATGGAATTCTGAGACAGGGACGCTCGTTCACATTTTGAAAGATCATTCCGACAGCGTCTATGGTCTGGCCTTCCATCCTCAGGAGGGATTGTTGGCCACGGTCGCTGCCGATCGAGCGGTCAAAGTCTGGGACACGACCTCGGCCACGCGCTTGTACACGCTCAGCGATGCGACCGATTGGCTGTACTGCGTCGCTTGGCATCCCCACGGCAAGCAACTGGTCGCGGCCGGGGTGGATCGCAGTATCCGGGTCTGGGATGCCGATAAGAACGGAGGCAAATTGCGGCACTCGGTTTTCGCCCACGAAGGACCGATCACGCATCTGGCGTTCTCCGCCGATGGGCAGACGTTGTATTCGGTCGCGGAAGATCGCAGTGTGAAGGCATGGCACAGCGACAAGATGACGGAACGAGCGGTCTTGTCGCGGCAACCGGAGACGATTCAAGCCCTGGCGTTGCATCCCCGCGGCACCTCGTTGGCGTTGGGCCGATTCGATGGCGCGTTGCTCCTTTTGGATAGCATCAATGGCAAGCCGTTGCCACAGGCCGCGAAGCCGCTGACTGCGCCCCAGCCTCAGCCACAGGCTCCGCCTCCCCCTGCACCCAAGTTAGAATTGTCGGCTCCGTTGTCGGTGGTGCGTGGTCAGCCCACGACGCTTGAACTCACCGGCACGGGGTTGGACACCATTCGCGAAGTGACCGTCAGCGATGCTACGGTGGCGGTGCAACTGGAACAGGTCACGCCGACTCAGCTGACGTTGCGGCTCCATCCGGCTGCATCGACGGTGCCTGGGCCGCTGACGGTTCATCTGCGTGCCAACGGGCAAACGCTGCTGACCACGAAGGTATTTATCGATCGCTTTCCCCTACGGCCAACGCGTAGCGTAAAGGATTCGCCGCGTGCAGGCGAATTGGTGCCGTTGCCGGCGACGATTGCCGGCACCTTGAATCGGGTCGGCGAGGCAGACTATTTCCGCTTCCGTTTGCAAGCTGGTCAACCGATCGGCATGCAGTTGTGGACTACGAATATCGGTTCCAAACTCGATGCAGTGCTGGAACTGCACGACGAGCAAGGCCGACTGATCCGCAGCAGCCCCACGGGTTTGCTAGGGTTCGTCAGCCCTAAGGAGGGCATCTACTCGATTGGGATTCGCGATCGCGAATATCGGGGCGGAGCCGACTTCACCTATCGGCTGGCGCTGGGACCGATTCCCATCGTGGAACGCGCCTTTCCGCTGGGAGTTCGTGCCGGGGCCACGACGACCGTGCAACTGGAAGGCGTCTTCCTGACGGTCGACGGAGTCGGAACGCTTGCGGCGAACGTGACGGTACCGGCCGAAACGCCCTTGGGGACGCAGATGACCGTGCCGCTGCCGAAGTTGCCCCACGGCGAGACGCCTTTAGGCTCAGCCAGTTTGGTCATCGGCAGTAGCGATGACCTGCGGACGCAAAACGGCCAAGCGATACTCGACGGCATCGGTTCGGTCAGTGGCCGACTGCAACAACCGGGAAGCAGCGAACGGATCGGCTTCTCGGCCAAGAAAGGCCAACGACTGGTGCTGGAAGTGCACGCGCGACGGATCGGTTCGCCGATCGATTCGGTGCTGGAAGTGCTCGACGCCGAGGGCAAACCCCTTCCGCGTGCGGTGCTGCGCTGCGTGGCCCGCACCTTCAGCACCCTCCGCGATCACGATTCGAGCAAGCCAGGGATTCGCTTGGAAGCCTGGAACGAGTTGGCCGTCAACGACTACCTTTACGCCGGCAACGAACTGATGCGGATTCAGCAACTGCCCCGCAACCCCGACGATGATTGCCGGTTTGTTTCCGAAGCCGGCAAACGGGTTGGCTTTTTGGGCACCACGCCGCAACATCACGCGATTGCGGTGCCGATGTACAAGGTCGAAATTCATCCCCCCGGTTCGACCTTCCCGCCCAACGGCATGCCGGTCTTCACGCTGTTTTGGCGCAACGACGACGGCGGACCGCAGTTCGGCTCCGATAGCTATCTGCTGTTCGATCCACCTAGTGATGGCCGATACTTCGTCCGAATCTCCGACGCGACCGGCCGAGGGGGATCGGAAGCGGTCTATCGCCTCAGCGTGCGTTTGCCCCAACCGGACTTCGAAATCAAAGTGACGCCTTCAGCGCCGGGAGTCTGGAAAGGCAACGGTGTGCCGGTGACCGTGACCGCGATTCGCCGCGATGGCTACACGGGACCGATCGAAGTGAAATGGGCGCAAGTGCCTGCTGGGTTTGAGATTCCGAACACCTTCATCGAAGCGGAACAAGAGTCGGCCACGGTGCCGTTGTTCGCTCATCCCCACGCGGTCAGCCCGAAGGAAGGGCCGCCGATCAAGGTCATTGCCTCCGCGAAGATCGACGGCCACCTGCGTATCCGCGAAGCCACGCTGGG
>CALEEC010000422.1 GCA_937949245.1 uncultured Gemmataceae bacterium
CCAACCGCCGCGACATTGCCGACCTGTTCCGCTACCAAGAAGACACGGTCGGCGCGATGATGACGACCGACTACGCTCGGCTGCCAATGCATCTGACCGCCGGTGAAGCACTCGATCGCCTCCGCCAACAAGCCCCGGATCGCGAGACGATCTATTATGTCTACATTCTGGAGGAGCCTTCACGTCGGCTGACGGGGGTGGTGACCCTGCGCAACTTGGTACTGGCACAACGCCAAACACCGTTACGCGAATTGATGGAAACCGACCTGATCACGCTACGGGTCGATCAACCTCGCCGCGAGGCGGCCGAGGAAATGGCCAAATACGACCTGATCGCCCTGCCGGTGGTCGATGAGCATTACCGTTTGGTCGGCATTGTCACGCACGACGACGTGATCGACGTAGTCGTTCAGGAAGCGACCGAAGACTTGCAACGCCAGGGAGCCGCGGGGACGTTCACCACCAAATACCTCGAAGTCCCCTACCTGACGATCTGGCGGAAACGGACGTTCTGGCTGTCGTGCATTTTCTTGGCCGGCTTGCTCACCTTCAGCGCGATGGAAGCGTTTGAAGAGTCGATCGATCGTGTCAAGGTGCTGACGTTTTTCTTGCCTTTGTGCTTGGCCACGGGGGGGAACTCGGGAACGCAAGCCGCCACGCTGATTACGCGGGAGCTGGCCTTGGGACACATCGGCCTACGCGATTGGTTCCGTGTCTTGCGGCATGAAGTTCTTATTGGCATCGCGATGGGGATGAGCTTAGCCCTGTTGGGGGTAGCTCGCAGTTTCCTGGTCGATGATCGGCTGTTGGTCACGCATGATGGCGATACGATCACTCATGCCGAGCTGGGGGTGGCTGTGGGCATGGCTATCGGCACGATCTGTTTGGCCGGCACGTTGATCGGCGCGATGCTGCCGTTGGCTTTCAAACGCATCGGGGTCGATCCGGGGTTAGCTTCCAGTCCATTTGTTTCCACGTTTGTCGATGTCACTGGCATCATCATTTTCTTCAGCATCGCACGAGCCATGCTCATGGGATGACGCGGTTCGTGGAAGAACGCAATCGTAGGACCACGACGCCAGGCGTCGTCGGCTCCAGTCTTCGAGAGCCGCGGACGCTAGTCCGCGGGTGTGATTTCCCCCCCCGACGACTGGCGTCGTCGGCTCCTGGGGTTTTGCCCCGAAATGGCGAGCCGGCGACGTCAGTCGTCGGAGCATCCGCTGCTACCGCCACCCGCTTCGTGTCGATTCTGGGAACCTCTCGGCCTATAATGCCACAACAGCAGCCTGTTCCTCTCCCCGGTCTGGAAGGAAATTCGTATGTCCCTGGTCCAAACATCGGCTTCCGATCCCCCATGCTCCGCGTCGCTGTCGTTGTTCGACAGTTCGCCAGTCTATCGTATGGCTTGTCAGCAACTGGCCACAGTCGCCTCGATTCTCCACCTCGATCCGAATATCGTGAGCCGACTGATGGTCCCCAAACGTTCGTTGGTCGTAGCCGTCCCCATTCGGCGCGACACGGGCGAAACGCATACGTTCATCGGCTTTCGCGTGCAGCATTCGTTGACCAGTGGGGCGTCCAAGGGAGGCTTGCGTTATTCGCCGGCCGTCGATCTAGGGGAAGTGGCCGCCCTGTCGATGTGGATGTCGTGGAAGTGCGGCATCATGAACCTGCCGTTTGGCGGTGCCAAAGGCGGTATTGCCTGCGATCCGGCCACGCTCAGCCGCGGAGAGTTGGAACGACTGACCCGGCGGTACACCGAAGAGGTGCTGAGCATCATCGGTCCTCGCGTCGATGTGATGGCTCCCGACATGGGGACCGATGAACAAACGATGGCTTGGATCTACGATACTTACAGCATGAAAGTTGGCTACGCCTGCCCCGAAATCGTGACCGGCAAACCGGTGGAATTGGGCGGCTGTGTCGGCCGACGCGAAGCAACCGGTCGCGGAGTCGTCTTTTGCATTCAAGAAGCGTTCGACGAGTTGGGCATCCGCCCCCATGAAGCTACAGCCGTGGTACAGGGGTTCGGCAACGTCGGTTCGGTGGTCTGCCAAGAACTCCAGCAACGCGGCGTGAAAGTCGTTGCCGTGGGCGATCGTTACGGCAGCATTTACAACGAGCAAGGCATCGATATTGCCACTCTGCAAAAGTTCGTCGCGGCCGGCAACTTCCTGAAAGACTTCCCCGAAGCTCAACGCATTCCCGATGACCAACTCCTGACGACCCCCTGTACCGTGCTGGTCCCCGCGGCCTTGGAACGCGTTATTACCGCGACCAACGCCGGCAAACTCCGCTGCCGCATTCTGGCCGAGGCAGCCAATGGCCCGACCACGCCCGAGGCCGACGCTATCCTCAATCAGACCGATATTTACGTCATCCCAGATGTCTTGTGCAATGCCGGCGGGGTCACGGTGTCTTACTTCGAGTGGGTGCAAGACCTGCAACAGTTCATGTGGAGCGAAGCCCAGGTCAACGAGAAACTCCGCGAACTAATGCTCAAGGCATTCCGGCAAGTACGGGCCTTGGCCAAGAACAAGAACCTCCCGAACCGACTGGCCGCCCTTAGCTTAGGGGTGCAGAAGGTGGCCATCGAAAAACAAAAGCGCGGTTTGTTCCCCTGAGCGAATCCGCGAGCGAGCGCCGGGGAACCTGCCGCTGGTCCAGCAGCATTGCCTACGAACCTGCTGGTCCAGCGGCATTGCCTGCGAGCCGCCGCAGGACCAAAATGGCCACTCGATGCTGCTTACGGTCGATTCCGTTTACGCCGGCATGCGTAGCATCGGCGTTGCCTGCGAGCCGTCGTTGGGCCAAAATGGCCTCCATGGGGTTGTTGAGCCGGAATGTGTAGTGAAGCATGATCCCGGATCGCGGTTGCCTCGTTAGAACCGTGTTTTGAACCTTTGGCGGGAAGAATCTATGACGACTTCAAGCCGATTCCCTTACGCGGAACTGCAAGCTGCCCCGCGGTCGCCGATCAAACCGCGTCACAAGACCCGAGAGGTCGCCGTTGGCTCCCGCGTCTTCGGGGGGAATAACCCCATCTGGGTGCAGTCGATGACCACGACCGACACCTTCGATGTCGAAGCGACGGTGGCGCAGATTCGCGCTTTAGAAGAGGCCGGCTGCGAACTGGTGCGTGTCACAGTGCCCAAGGCCCAAGACGCCCACGCCCTGAGTGCCATTCGCCAACGCATCGACATTCCTCTGATCTGCGACATCCACTTCGATTACAAGATGGCCCTGATGGCTCTGGATCATCCGGTGGACAAAATTCGCATCAACCCGGGCAACATCGGCGGATACGACCGTTTCCGGCAAGTGGTCCGCAAAGCGAAGGATCGTGGCATACCAATGCGCATCGGCGTCAACGCGGGGAGCTTGGAACACGAGTTGATCGAAAAGTATGGCTATCCTTGCCCACCGGCGATGGTCGAAAGTGCGTTGCGTTACCTCGAGATCGCCGAGGCGGAGGGGTATCATTCGATCATCGTTTCGCTGAAATCGAGCGACCCGGCCACGGCTGTGGAGTCGTACCGCTTGTTTGCCAAATATGCCGACTATCCGACGCATATCGGCATCACGGAAGCGGGCAAACCGCCTTACGCGATCACCAAATCTGCAGCCGGATTGGCACCGATTTTGATGGATGGTATTGGTGACACCATCCGTGTCAGTCTATTAGGCGATCCGGTGCCGGAAGTCGCGGCGGCGTTCGATATTTTGCAAGCGACCGGCCGGCGGGTGCGTCGGCCGGAACTGATCGCTTGCCCCACATGCGGGCGTTTGGCCATCGATTTGGAAAAGATTATTGCCGAATTGGAAAAGCGTCTGGAAGGTCGGCGTTTGCCGGTGAAAATCAGCGTGTTAGGCTGTGTGGTCAATGGCCCGGGGGAAGCACGCGAGGCGGACATCGGCATCGCAGCGGGCAATGGCAAAGGGGTGATCTTCCGCAATGGCGAGATCGTGCGCCATGTGCTGGAAGCCGAGATGGTCGATGCTTTGCTGGAAGAGGTCGCCCATTGGGAGCAGGAGCAACGGCAAAAGGGCACTTTGAAGCTCGAAGACGAAAAACCGACGCGAACACGCTTGCCCGTAGTCAGCGCTTAAGCGTCTCGAGGTGGAGCCGACAACGCCAGTCGTCGGGGGGGGAAATCACACCCACGGACTAGCGTTCGCGGCTCTTCAAAAACGCAGGAGCCGACGACGCCAGTCGTTGGGTAATTCCAACTCTCCGTCGACTGACGTCGACGGCTCGCCACGACAACATCGACGGAGGGCGGCTTATTCGTGGAACGGATCGCAATAGCCCCAATCACCCATCCGCTCGGCGAAATTGCAGAGCATACAAGTCGCCGTCTTGCAGCACGAAACGCAGGCGCACCGGTTTGCCGGCCCACGGGGTAAGGTCGGGATTCGACTTCCAACGCACCGGTTGTTGGATCGAATCACCGACTAGAGGAATGCATTCCTCCAGACGGAACCCTGGGATGGCTTGGCCGTTTTCGTCTTGCAGTTCGACCAAGAGACTGCCCCCGCCGCTAGTGGAGTAATTGACCACCAGTTGATTGCCCGAGAAGCGTAACAATCGCGTCAGCATTTCTCCCGAATCGGCACCGGCATGTACTGAGGCGAATCCATCGGTGCGCAGTGTAAAGCGGCGGAACGGGGTCACATAGATGGACATCTCGGCCGGGCCGGTGGGCACAACGTTCAAGGCGGCGTAGTTAGCCCGGTTCCCCCAGCGGGCCGGGTCCAGTCCCGGTCGCAAGAACGCCTCGCGGAACGTACGGTCATACGGGCCATCGCCGCGAGCCGTCATGAACAAAATGTCGGTGCTCTTGCCACGGGTCGGATGAAACCGCGTCGGCAACGCGACATAGATGTGCGGGGCGTTGAAGTACGGATGCGTCAGGGTCGTGTACAGGTGCTCGCCGGGGAAGTTCGGCTTGAGCGGCACCGGCTCGGACCAGTTGACGAAATCGGTCGAGGTCGTCCGGCAGACGGAGCGGAGTTTGTTATCCAAGAAGTGCCGGAAGTAACAGACATAGCACCCTTCGGCTTCGGACCAGAACGAGACGTTCTGCGAGTCGAAGCCGTACTCCTTAGTGTATGTGATCACCGGCTTATCGCGGAGTTTCTTCCAATGAATGCCGTCGGCCGAGACGAAGGCGAACAACCCCGTTTTGGCTATGCCGGCCAGGGCTTTGAAGCGTTGCTCCGCGGGGACTCCGGGCCGTCGATCGAGGAACGGCGAGAAATTGTGGCAAAACGGCGGTTCATGCAGAATCACGTTGTTCTCTTTGCTGCCGTCGATCTCGTACAGGCCGAGTTTGGGCTTGGTCCAGTGGATGCCGTCTTTGCTTTCGCAGTAGCGAGTCACTTCGGAAGCATCGCCATCGAACTTGGCTCCGCGGCTATCGCGGGTGTAAAGACGGTAGAGGTCGCCGTCCTTGATCACCGTGCCGTATTCCAGGTTGTCGGCCGGCTGCGTCATCGGCGGCGCGGGGCAGGGTTCGTGCAACTTCAGCGTGAGGTTGTCGAGCCGTTCGATGAGGTAGCGATCGACAAA
>CALEEC010000423.1 GCA_937949245.1 uncultured Gemmataceae bacterium
CGATTCGGCCACGGCAACCATCGCGACGTTCCAGCAGATGGGCTTGCCGGTGGAAGTGATGACAGGCGATCGGGCCGACCGCGCCGCAGCTCTGCAACTTCCCCCCACCGAAGCCAATATGCTGCCGGAAGACAAACGTCAGCGTCTTTTGGCTCGGCGACAACGCGGAGAACGACCGTTGATGATCGGCGATGGCATCAACGATGCCGGAGCCCTCGCAGCAGCGCACGCGGGGATCGCCTTGGCCGCCGGCACCGACCTGGCCAACAACGCTGCCGATGCCACTTTGTATTCCGATGATCTACGCGTGTTGCCCTGGGCCATCGCCTTGAGCCGCGAAGCGGTGCGGACTGTGCAACGCAACCTCCTGCGTGCCATCGGCTACAACGTAGTGGGAGTCACATTGGCCGCCTTTGGCATGCTGCATCCGGTCGTCGCTGCTCTGCTGATGGTGGTTTCGAGCTTGTGGATCGCCTGGTCGTCTGCTCGCATCGGGGTATTGCCCGACGACCATGGCTGCGAAACTCCTGCATCTCCTGCAACCACGACCACGACGGAAACGGAGACGACGACAACGGCCACGACCATGACGGAAACTAACCTAGCGGCAGCGGAAGTAGCCGAAAATGCCGCGATGGCCGATGCCCCCGTCACGCCCGACGACGGTGCGACTTTTTCCCAGGCATCCACCGCCGAAACTGCCCCCGGGGGAGAGTTCGCCGCGTTGCTGCACGCGCTGATGTTTGCCTTGCAGGGGGGGCTGTTCTTGCAATTGCTGCAACTCGACGAAGCGATGCAAACCTTGCTGCTGAGTGGATTCGTGTTCTTCGGCTTGCTAGCGTCACTGGGGTGGTATTGGTGGCGTTCGATTCCGCACGATCTGGACATGAGTTTCGCCATGCTCAGTTTCGGCAATTTCGGGATGCTGTTGGGGTGGTGGGCCGATCAAGGTTTTCAACCGCTGCGGGAGATGGGTTGCTGTCGTTGTGTCGAGTCGCTGCGGCAGGGGGAATTTCAACCGTGGATGTGGCTGGGGATGTTGGCTTTCGCCAATCTGGCCATGATCGCGTTTCCGCGGCGCGAATATGTCGGCAACCGCTTCCAACGCCGAGCCATGTTCACCGGGGGCAACCTCGGCATGGTCTTGGGCATGCTCGCAGGAGGATACCTGACCGGCCTTTGGCCGATGGAGTCGATCCCGTTGTCGGCCTTGGTCAGTTATGCGGGCATGAGCGTCGGCATGATCGGCGGAATGTTGATCGGAACGAAACTGTGGCGCTGAAGGGAAGCCTAGCCAGCCCTTGCCGACCCGTTTTCGATGTCTTTCCTCATCGATCGCACGGTGCCGATCGTCATAAAGATGACGAGTTGGGGAATCTCGAATTTTTCGTGAAGAAAAAAAGAGGGATGATTTGACCCGTAGCTTAGGCTGGGTTATACTACGCTCAGACTTCCTCTCCGGTCAACATACCTTCGTGACACACCGAGTTCCCGCCGCGGGAGGTGGACGTGATTCAATCAGGGAAGTTCCATCGCGCCGAGCGACATCGAACGGCACGCCTGTTGTGGCTGTTCGCCTGGTTATCGACAGCGACGATGCTGGGGCAAGGAGCGTCCGCATCGGCCCAGATGGTGTCGTCACTCCCTTTGATCGATCGGTTGAAAGCCGATGCCGAGTCGCTCGAAAAGGCCGGTCAATGGGAACGTGCTTGGCTGTTGTACTCGCAAGCACTGGCGATCGACCGTTCACGGCAAGATTGTCGCAACCGCTTGCAGTGGTGTCTTCGGCACATCTTGTTGATGCGACGCCACCAAGACCCTTTGTATCGGCAATACACCGACGCTCTGTCGTTCCACGAGTCGCTCAACCTCTTTGTCGAGGTACTTGGGAAACTGCAAACCTACTACGTTGATCGCGAAAAATGCCCACCAGATCGCTTGGTTCAGCAGGGGATCGACGAACTGGAACAAGCCTTTGCCGACACGACTTTCCGGCAAACGCATCTGGCCTCGGCCACCGATGCCGAATCGAAAGATTTCCTCGCATGGTTGCGTCAATTCGCTCAGCAGAAGACCATCCGCGATTCCCGTGATGCCCGCCAATTCGTGCGCGATACCGCCCTGGCAGCGCAACGCAGCGTGCATATCAGCAACCCGGTCGTGGTGGTTCTCGAATTCGTCTGCGGAGCATGCAATTCTTTGGATGAATGGACCCACTACCAAACCCCCTCGGCTTTGGGGACAGAAACTCACGCGGTGCCTGATTTGTCGGCATTCGGACTGCGGTTGGTAGTGCGGAACAATCGGCTGGAGATTGAGGAGGTATTGCCTGAAAGCCTTGCGGCGTCGCAATATCTGTTCCACAAAGGCGACTTTGTGCATCGGGTCAATCGACGTAAATTGTCCGCCCCCACGGCAGCCGCCCTTACCGAGGCTCTACGCCAACCGTTGATGGATGGCATCGAGATCGAAATCAGTTCCACCGATGGAGCCAACCTCACGGTCCTGCGTTTCCCGAGTCGCTTGCCGACCGTGTTGTACGCCGACACCCTGTTTAAGGACGAGGTCGGCTATGTCCGCATCTTGGCGTTCCGCGATTCGACTTTGCAGGAACTGGACGACGCCCTTTTGTCGCTGCGAGCACGCGGTATGAAGGTGCTGTTGTTGGATCTCCGCGGGAATCCTGGGGGACTGTTTCCCGTGGGCATCCAGGTCGCGGCACGCTTTTTGGCATCGGGGGTGATTGTCTCGACCCAAGGGCAGTTGGTCGAGTTCAACCACAAAACCCACTCGGCCACGGCCGGCATGTCGGCGTTTGAGCTGCCGATGGTCGTCTTAATCGACGGCGATACTGCTTCCTCGGCCGAAGTCGTGGCTGGGGCGTTGAAAGAGAACGAACGGGCCAGGCTCGTCGGCACCGCGACGCTCGGCAAAGGCACCATTCAAGGCGTATTACGATTGCAACACGGCGATAAAAACGACGGCAGCGACAAACACCGTTGGGGACCGGCTGCCATACGATTGACCTTAGCCCGTTTTCTTTCCCCCA
>CALEEC010000424.1 GCA_937949245.1 uncultured Gemmataceae bacterium
CGGCCAGCGGGGCGATTCGCTAAAAACTTGGCTGCGAGCAACGCGCCCCGAGCGTAACTGTCGCGGCTGTGTCCTTTGTGGATCAATTCCATGCTTTCGCCCAAAGTGCTGAACAAGATGGTGTGTTCGCCGACGTTGTCGCCGGCACGGATGGCATGGATGCCGATTTCGGTGGGGCGACGTTCGCCGACCAGCCCTTCGCGACCGTGGATAAAATCGGTTTGGCCCATCTCCTGCTGGATGATTTTGGCGAAATGCAACGCGGTGCCGCTGGGCGAGTCTTTCTTGAAGCGGTGATGTCGTTCGATAATTTCGACATCGAAGTCCTTCCCCTGCAGCAACTTCGCAGCCATCCGTGTCAGTTGGAACAGAACATTGACGACCAAACTCATGTTGGGCGAAATCAGCACTGCCGTATGATGTGCCGCGGCTTCGATCTCTTGGCGTTGTTCGTCGGTGTGTCCTGTCGTTGCCACCACCAGCGGAATCCGATGCAACTTGCAATAGGGCAAAACAGCCATAGTGCCTTCGGGAGCCGAAAAATCGATAACGACATCAATTTTCCGCTGCTCGGGGAAGACGCTACTAACTGCCAGTCCAATCGGCCCGATGCCGGCTAATTCTCCAACGTCTTGACCCAAGCGCGGGTGTTGCGGCGTATCCAGAGCGGCGACGAGTTCCAACTCGTTGTCTTCACGGGACAAGGCGACCAAGCGTTGGCCCATCCGGCCACATGCGCCATGGATCGCGACTTGAATTTTCATGATGCTTGCTCCCGAAAGGGTTCCCAAAGGCTTGGCAATGTGAATTTCCATCAACCGCAGGCACATGGGCCAGGGAGCGAACTCGGCGGACGGGAAGCGAGTACCGGTAGTCCCAGACGAATCTTCTCCCAGGGGCCGCCGCTTCCGAGTTGGTCTTTGGCCTCTTGCCGCGTCGCATCCCAGATTCCCTTGGACAGAACGTACCAGCAGAAAAAACAGTGATTATCGGTGGAGCCTGGCAGGGCGTGGGGATCTCGTGCCAAAATGTCGTCGCGGATAGCTAACAGTCCTTCGCGAAAGACTTTCCCCACATAAGGATGCTCGCGGCCACGCTGAATCACTTGAGCAACGGAATCGCGGTAGATGTTCCCAATGGTTAATTGATCGAGATCGGAAGCGAAGCCGCAGCAGGGCTTGACATCCCCTTTGGGATTGACGATCAACGCTTGGCCTGGTCCTTCGCAGTAGTCTTCCTCGAACCAATCGGCTCCCCAAGTGGGGCCGGGGAGTTGTTCCGCGCGTTCGACTTGGGCCAGATGATTCCAATTCAGCGTCATCGTAAAGTCCAAGCTCACCAGGAGATAGCGTCGCAACATCGGCGACCACTCGATCACCGCATCCAAGGCGCGAGCCAGTTTCTGAATCGGCTCTAAGCCTTTGTCCGGGGAGCGACTGGCATAGGACAACGATAGCACATTATCACGGTTGAACACGCGGCGAACGGTGCGACAGAATGTCACCAAGCGATCGGTTTCCATGCCATGAAATTTATCGATACTCAGGCCAATTTTGCCGGTAAATCCTTCATCCACCAGAGTTTGCATGACCGACTCCAGGTGGGGTGGGTCGCGGAACCACAGACCGTTGGTCATGATTTTGTCGAAACGAAACCCCAATGAAGCGGCCCGACGAACTAAGGCGAACAGGAATTCGGGATACAGAAAAGGCTCGCCGCCGGTAAATCCCAGGATGCGAATCCCTTGCGTGAAGGCGTCTTCCAAAAATCGCAGAGCTACCGCAATATCGAGCCGGTCAGGCCATTCGATCGGAACACAACAATGCGGGCAGCGAAGATTACACTGGAAGGTGCCCGCAAAAGACAGATAATTAGGACGAAAAGTGCGTTCGCGATGGTTCGGTTGACGCGACTCGCCGCGATGAGATTTCGGTGAGATTGGGGGTTCGATCATCCGAATGTGGCTCCCGCCCTTGGCAACCGCGTTCTGTGAACCCAGGAAATGCGGTGGCCTGGGAATTTTCCTCTAGCGGCAAGTTATGCGAAACCAAGCCAATCGTCATCCTTTGGGAGTGACCTTCGAGATCTTTCCGAAGGAAAAGTGCTGTTTTGGCTTGCCAAAAAAGGGCCTTTGCTGGCACAATCGAAAAGATAACTGTCGGAGCCTCGGTAGGTTTCGCATTTATGAGGATGTTTTCCGATGTCTCCCTTCCGCCGATTTGCCCCCGTGCTTGGAGTCGCCACGGCGTTTCTATGGGCGTTGCTCTCTTGGCCGATCGGAGTAGGTGCCCAACTCGCGGAAAAGCCAATAGTAATCAAAGCACCGCAACTCCCCCCCAATCCTACAGAAGATCCTCTGCTGAACAATCCCGCCAATGCTGGACCATTTCGCCAACCGATCAACAAAGAGGCATCCGAAAACCTCGATGAGGTTCGCAGGTACATCGAAAAAGAAATTCGCCGGATCGAAAGGAACGAAAAACTTCGGCGTGAAGGCAAACCACTGCTCGACGAAAAGCCCCGCTGGGACGAGATTTGCTACACACTCCAGACCATTTTGCAATCAGACGGTGGCTTGGTGACTTGGGAAGTAAAAGATGAGCAAGGCAAAGTCACTATCCAGAACACCGACGCCCGCGTGATCGCCAATCAATTGCTCGGTTCACTTCCTGCCGAGGGACGCGAGTTTTATGAGCAGACCTACGGCGGAGAGGCGAAACGGAAGTTGGAAGACGCGATCGAAACCATGAATCGCGGGCAATTGGAAGAAGTGTCCCGCAACTACTTGCACACCAAGGCTGGGGCACAGGCCACGGCTTTGTTGGGGACCTACCATTTGGATCGTGGACGCTATCAGTCGGCGGCCCAATGCTTTAAGGATTTGCTCGCTCGACCGGACACCAAAGACCTGACCCCCGCAACGCTCTTCAAGGCGGCCTTGGCTTTGAAACGTGCCGGCAGCACCGAACAAGCCGAACGGGTGTGGAAACTCCTCGTACGAGCCTCGAATGGAGATCCGGTCAAACTCTATGCCAATGCCAGTTATACCCTCGAACAACTGCGTCGCGAGTTGGATCGGCCGGTAGAGTTCGTCAGTGCCCTCAACGCCGGCGATTGGCATTTGTTTCGCGGCAGTTTGAACCGAAACGCCCAAGGTATTGGTGGTACGCCGTTTATGGACGCCCGCTTTACCGCGTCCATGCTGCAATTATCTGAAACCGACGACAAAAATGCCTTCGATTGGATCGAGCAAAATTTGAAAGACGCCATCGCTTTGCTCGAGCAAAAGCATCTCATTGCCCTGCCGGCGTTCTATCCGATTGCCGCCAACAACAAGGTGATCTATCGCTCGTATGACGGCGTTTGCGCCGTTGCTGCCAAAGATGATCCCAACCAAAATCCGCCCGTCAAAGCTGGCGAGTTGCTGTGGAAATCTCGAGCGAACTACGGCCTGGCTTGGATGGTCGGGAACTCCGGCTTGCGCAGCAAATTTGAAAACGAGTGGTGGAAACCGTTCTACCGCATGCAGGGGCCAATGGGGATCTTCTTTGAAAACAGCCTGATCGGAACCCTCTGCCACGACGGCAAATCGGTCTATTTTGTCGATGACCTCGCCGTGCCGCCGCATCCGACCTACATGCAACAGTTCGGCGGCAATCCGCAGATGATGAACCTGGGGCCATTCCAAGAAGCTGTCTTCCAAAATCGCTTGGTGTCGCTAGAACTCGAGAGCGGCAAGGTGCAGTGGACGCTTCCCGATAGCGAGGTGATCAAGCGTCGGCCGGAAGATCCTTTGGAAGAGAAGGAAACGGCTCTGACGCATTTTATCGATGCCCATTTTCTCGGAGTTCCCCTACCGGTGATGGGCAAATTGTA
>CALEEC010000425.1 GCA_937949245.1 uncultured Gemmataceae bacterium
CAAGGCGAGCCGTCGACGTCAGTCGGCGGAGTTTTCAAGGCGAGCCGTCGACGTCAGTCGGCGGAGTTTTCAAGGCGAGCCGTCGACGTCAGTCGGCGGAGTTTTCGGAGCCCCCGACGACTCGCTTCGTCAGCTCCTCGCATCCGAACTAACAACCCATCGATGTCCGTCGCTGAAGGTGTTGGAAAAGTTACAACGCCGACGGATCGATCTGCCTTAGCGCTTCTTCGGAGAGCATGAACGAATTGGCAATGTTATCATCGTTCGGCTCGTTCAGCAGTTCGGGGAAGCGCAAAGGCAAGACCTCGACCGCAAAGATCTCCTGCACCCCTTCCTCGAAGCGGACAAACGCAACGACTTGGCCGTTGAGCAAATGGACGACCCACATACCGCAGCAGCGTTGTTCGACGGTCAAGCGTTCGGTAATGGGAATGCCACTGAACAAAGCCGATTCGCGCACTTGCGACAGGCCAACGAACGCGAAATCGCCCCAGAAGTCGAGTCCGCGGGTGAAGCCGGGCAGCATCGCGACAATGTCGAGTTTCCCCGTGGCCAGATCGACTCGGGCCAAACTTCCGGCTCCCGATTCGAGCACCCATAATTGATCGCGATACCATCGCGGCGAATGGGGCATCGACAGTCCATCGACAATCACACTTTGCGAGGGGACATCGAGCAATATCCCGCCACGCGCTTTGTTTTCACGCCAACCGTGGGCATGATTGGTCGTGCCCAAAGCGGTGACGAATTTCGGTCGGCCATCGACCAACGCCATGCCATTGAGATGGCAGCGGTCTTCGGGAGCCAAATTGCTGATGAAGTAGGGCCGCCAACGCGGTACGAAACTTGCGTCGCGGTTGAAGGTACACAAACAGGAAAATCGTGTGTTGACGGCCCACAGTTCGCCGGTAGAGTCGTAGGCCATTTCGTGGATGGCAATGTTGCCGGTGCTGTGATAATGACGGGGCAGAAAGCAGGCGTCGTACTTGCCGATCGGTTCCAATTTCTGAGCCAACGGCGGATGCGAACAAAACTCCCACACTCCAAGCCGGGTGCCGATCGCTAGCCGCGCCTGCTGCCGATCGAAGGCTACCCCCATCGGTATGAAGAACGTCCGAAAATGCGTATTGGCTCGGTCACCGTCACGCCGGACAAAAATGAGTTTCCCCGCCTGATAGGTGCTGATCAGAAGAGTGATGCCCAACTCTCCCAGAAGCGGCGGCAGCGTTTTGGTATGCACGCTCCGCAGCGGCGATGTCGATGGATCAGGATACGCAGAATCGGTCATAATGATTGTCCGAAAAGACTAGTGATGTGGATTATATGAAGGGGGTTCGCTCTGCGGAAGGTGCATTTTCTGTGGAGGCCGGTTTCCTCAATTCTTTTGGCCCAATGATTAAAACTTGCAAAGTCTACCAAGAGGCATTACCCTAGGACAACGTGATTATTCAACAATTTATCCCCTGTTGCCGGGGGCAAGTGTTACGTCGAGGGCTATGCATGAACTCCATCCTGCAATTTCTGCCGATTGCTAGCAACGGTCGTCGCTCTCATCGTCGTCCTGCAGACCATCGCTCGTCGTTGGTGGTCTATCCTAAGTGCGAGCAACTCGAAACTCGGGCAGTCCCGGCCACTTTCCTAGTCACGAACTTAGCCAACGCGGGTGCCGGTTCGCTGCGGCAGGCCATGCTCGATGCAGATGCCAACGGTGCGGCAGTCCACGATGACATTGTTTTTCATACCAGCCTCAGTGGCACGATCGTCTTGTCGAGCGAGATCAAATCCTTCGGTAACGTCACCTTGGTCGGCAATGGCAAGGTGACGATCAGCGGCAACAACGCTTCGCGGATCTTCGATTTCGACGACACCACCACGGCATTGACCAGCAATGCGACGATCCAAAATCTCATACTCACCAAAGGGAAGTCCAACGACGGCGGAGCGATTCGTATCAACGATGCTAACCTGACTTTAGAGAACACGACCATCAAGGCGAGCACCTCGACGGGGCGTGGAGGTGGGGTCAGCTTTATCGGTAGTAGTCCGTCATCTCCTCGTACCCTGAATTTGACCAACAGTTCTATCAACAACAATACGGCCGCGACGAAAGGTGGGGGAATCTACCTCAATGGCGGAAATTTGGAACTTCAAGAAAGCGAAATCACCGGAAACTTCTCCAACAGTTTAGGTGGTGGTGCCTATTTTGCGACCAAAGGTTCATTGACCGGATACTACTCGAACATCTCCAACAACTACACCAATTCTTTGGGAGGCGGGGTCTTCTTCTTCGGCGAGGCCAAGGTCGATCTGAATTATTGCACCATCAGTGGCAACGACGACGCCGGGTTGATGCTGTTCGACGGCGGCAGTTTGCTCATTCAGAACAGCACTTTCGACAACAACTACTACGCCGGACTCGATGTCAGCGGGAATTTATCTAGTGCCAAGGTGATCAACTCGACGTTCGCTAACAACACCATTCTCGGCTTACGGTTGTACGATCTGATGGGGACGTTTCATCTGTTCAACAGCACGGTGAGCCACAATGGCGTCGCCGGCATTTTTTTGGATAAAGCCGGCAATCTGAACCTCGTTAGTTCGATTATTGCCAAGAATACTTATTATGACTTGTACAGCAGCATTCCGATCAAAGCCAATTTCTGCGCCATCGGTAGCAAAGAGGGCGTAGGCTATACTCTAGTCAATTCCGCGGACAACTTG
>CALEEC010000426.1 GCA_937949245.1 uncultured Gemmataceae bacterium
CCACCGATGCCTGCTGCAATCCTTGCGTCCCCTGCTGCGTGCCGGTGTGCAAGAAGATCTGCTGCACGTAAGCCGAACGCCTCCTGTACGACTCGCTGAATGATGGGTTTTCCTACTAGGCAGCCGCTGAGCCAACGGAAGGCTCGGCGGTTGTTGCATTGGAGCCGATGCCTCATGGCTCGGCGGTAATTGAATGAAGATTCTGTATCAGGAAATGTATCATTTCTCGCAAGATGGTTTGTATCAGATATTCTTGGTTTTGATGGAAGTGATTATTTTGTCTGTAGCCAAACGCAGTGGGCGCATGCCACCGACTCAGGGCACACATGCCATCAGTTCGGATCATCCTTGCTTCTCATGTCGTTGTGAAATCTACATGCACCTTTTGCGCATCCCATGTGCACCCCTTAAGAAGAGTTGATGAATTTGAAAGGGGCGAGAAAAAACCAAGTTCCTTTTCTGGCAAAGGTTTAAATTCATTTTGCGTTCGTCTCTTAACTATGTGGCACCAAGATTGCACACAGGAAAATCATCTTGGCGAATGCGCGGAAAGTGCTAACTTAAGATTGCAAGAAAAAAATTCAGAAAATTTCAGGGGCTTTTGCGGAACTCGGAAGTGCCATTGATGTCAAACTAGAAAGAGAGCGAACGAAGTCTAGGAACGCACTATGTTTCTTCACTCGAATGTCACCTGCTCCTTATTCCCACCTGTTAGGATGCACCGAGTGGTCATCCACCGAAGCGATTGGATGTTGATGTAAGAATTCTCCCACCTATGTAGTTGTGTAGTTGACTGTTGTGTAGATCAAGGTCTGTTTTGAGGGGACGTCACCATGACGCGATCCGCCCGTATTCTTGTGTATTGTTCTTTGGCAGTAACCACGTTGGGCGGTATAGGGTATGCCTATCCAGAACTACCTTACGAATTGGGACTCGATTTCTGGAATGAGGACGAACTACGGCACAATATCGATCAACACCACAGCACCATGGAGCGCATTCAACAACAAAGCCGGATTGTCTACAATCGCATTCAAATCAAAGAGCGATTGACCGATCAACTTCTGGCCGGGGAGCGCACCATTTTTGACGTGGCGGAAGAGTTTCACCAAATGAACCTGATGATGCCAGCATACATGACCTCGATCCGCGCCACGTTTCCGGGGAAAACCGACGAAGAAAAAATGTGCTGGAATGTACTCGGTTACGCTCACATGCGGGCAGAGCAACTTCGTCTTCCTCACGATCGCTTGTATCTGATGCAACGGCAGATCGAAGAACGCTTCGGTTCGATGCCGACCCACTAACTCGCCGGCACCAAGCATGATCCCAGAAAACCCGTGATCGCATAAATTCGGCGTGATCCCAGGGAGCCTCCTCGCTTGCGGATCACGCCTGGCGAAACGCCTGTCTCTTACCTCAGGTTCTCATCCTTCTTCCAAACCGAACGATCGCCGCAGAATCTGCGGTTCTGTGCGGCCGAAGACATGTACTCGCCCCGACTTCACGTTGAACAACGTCACTTGCGCGGGCGAGAACAATAGCGGATCGATCTTGTAAAAGTCGCCGTAGCGAGCGAACAATTCAGCAAACGATGCGCCATGATCGGCGGAGGCGGACGAAGGAATTTTCGGCCCCAACTCGGCAATTTGGTCGTCATCGCCCCGCAACCAAATGGCCACGCGGGCACCGTACAGGATCGCATCGTTGGTCCAGCCGATCGCGGTCGATTCCTCGGCTGCGACCGGAGGTAAAGGCGCAACACCATGACCAGCGAACACTTGGCGCAAGTCGAATTTCAGTTCGTGCATCTTATGCAATGCCGTCTCGAGCGAACGCGCTACGACTTGAATCGTCCCCACGATGCTCGATGCCGGTGCGACCAAAAGCGTCAGCTTTTCCACGGAAGTCGGCAACTTGCCGACCAGATAGGTGATGACATCTTCAGTAGGATGATACTTCGACTCCAACACGCCGACGGCGCAAGGGGCATCGGGTTCGCGGCCCGGAATGTCGGCGAACAGCTTTTCTTGTCCGTAGGCCGCCCGCATCGGGCCGGACCCCATCGCGAAAAACTTGCCGACCTTGATCGCCCAACCAGCATACTGCGAGGCCAAACACGCTAAAACCGGCTGATCCGAAACCACCTGCACTTCCGGGAACGGCACTCCCGCCGCTCCACTGCCGGGCACCAATTGCACCTCCGCATGGCCCGCCAGACAAATCCGCGCCATGGCCAAGCCGGCACTTAGGCTCCCGGGGAACGCTCCGCCGCAATCGAGGATGCGTGTACCTGCTAAAGTCGAAACCCCAATCTGATATTCCGCCGCTCGCCGAGCCAATTCATCGGCCAAATGCATCGCACGCTCATTGAGACTCATAAGCATCCGTTCCTAAGAAATGCTCACAGAACCGTAACGGTCTTTTTCATGATTTATGACACGATGCCTTGCAGCATAAAGGATTGAGGCTCGGTTGGCGAGTCACAAAAGTCTTAGGTTCGCTTGGGTTTCGTAAATGATTTCTTTCTGGTGCAACGGTGGTGCTTCCGTCGACGGACTTTGGCAGCTCGCCAGGGCGTTAACACGCTGTCGATTACGTTTCTGAGCGTCGGGCTTAGCCCGCCGTATCCGTTGTCCCTCCTTCCATCGACTCAAGTCGGCGGCTCCCAAGTCGGGACGCAAAGAGCCGACGACGCGAGTCGTCGGGGCCGCATCCGAACCCACCGACTCGCGTTGATGGCTCGAATCTATGCAGCAATCGGCAACGCTTCTCAACTGTTGGCCAAGACGGGCACGCCGGCGACGTGGGTTAAGGGTTCGACCATCTCATCGGCATGGTAGCTTGAACGCACGAAGGGACCGGCAACCACTTGACGGAATCCCAATTGGCGTGCTTGGGCCGCGATGGCGTCGAATTCTTCAGGAGGAACAAAGCGTGCTACGGGAATATGTTTCAGCGTTGGGGCTAAGTATTGGCCCAAGGTGAGGATGTCGCACTGGATCGCGCGTAAGTCGGCGAACACGTCGAACAATTCGTCGATGGTTTCGCCGATGCCCAGCATCAGGCCGCTTTTGGTTACGATGTGCGGGGCTTTCTGTTTGACACGCCACAGCAAATCGAGCGATCGCCGATAGTCGGCTCGGCCACGCACTTTGCGATACAGCCGCGGCACGGTTTCGAGGTTGTGATTGTAGACCTCTGGGTTGGCTTCGATCACGCGATCGATCGCGGCGGTGTTGCCCAGAAAATCGGGCGTCAACACTTCGACAGCCGCACCAGTACGTTGCCGCACCGCCAGAATGCAGCGGTAGAAATGATCCGCTCCGCCATCGGGAAGGTCGTCGCGAGTCACCGAGGTGATGACCGCATGCTTCAGCCCCAGCCGTGCGGACGCCTCGGCTACGCGAGCCGGTTCGTCGTCTTCGAGCGCTTCCGGGGTGCCTCGCGGCACCGAGCAGAAACCGCACGGACGCGTGCAGATGTTGCCCAGGATCATGAACGTCGCAGTCCGCCGGGCATAGCATTCCGGCCGATTCGGACAACGAGCATTCTCGCAGACCGTCTCTAGCCGCAGATCATCCAACAGATTCTGCGTGAAAAAATTCCCGTTACCACGCGGCAGAGTCCGTTTCAACCATGCGGGAAGCCGACGTCGATTCTCGGTTTCTGCTTCCGACACCGGGGCATTGGTCAGCACGGTCAGCGACTGCATAAGTCCCACCTCGAAAAGTCTCGACCTGCAAATCGGTCTACACTCTCAATTTAGCAACGAGATCGGCGGACAGACCAGAGCATCCGCTAAGCCGAGCGGGAACATGAAGTCCACGAGAATCGGAGGAAGGAACGGCAGCTATGCTGCGGGCATGAGCGATAATAGCGCCGCCTGCCATTCACTTGGGCTTTTCCACATGCAGCAAGACCCGTTGCACTCCGGGAATCCCCGCTTCGGCAATTTGATCCATTAACCGCACGGCTTGCGGATATTGTAACGGCGTCGGACAAACACGCACGGTCCCCGCTTCCCATTCGATGGCAATTCCCAACCAGTCGGGATTGCGTGAACGAATCAGGCGGATCGTGGCAATGATGTCTGCTTCGCCAAGCGGTTCGGCCGTTTGCTGCGGATCGATCGGAATCGGCGGATGCAATTGAACGGCACTTGGGGGCGGAGGCACTTCCAACCGCGGAGCCAATAGCCCCGACGGCACGGACGGCCCGGTTGGTGCCGGATTCGCCACAACGGCTGAGTTCAACGGAGTCGGCACCGTCTTGCCGACCAGATGGGTTTGCTTCGCGGTTGTTGGATCGGCCACTAGCGGCAATTCGGCATCGAACGGCGTCATGGCCGCTCGCGTAGCCGCTTCTGCCCGGACAAGGTCGGCAACGGCTTGCGGCAGCGGATCTTTCTTGGGCACCACCCGGCTATGGTTGACGAAATCGACGATGCCCGGCACGTTTAGCACCACGTTCTTGACCCGCAGCACCACCGCGTCCGACTCGACCCAACCGCTCACTTTGGCCACCCCTTGATCGACCGTCAAAGCGATGTGCATTTTTTTGAGCACCTCATCGCGTTTGATGGCCGCCTTGGCGGACTCGGTCAAACGCCAATCGCGAATGCTCGACAGATCGAGCCAACGCGTTTTGTTGGGTTCCGGCTCAGCCGCTAGCAATAACGACGGCAGCGGTAGTGTCAAAGACAGCGTCAGCATCCAAGACAACGTCCGTACCGATGTCCAAGGCAGCTTCCGCAGCCATGTCCAAGGCACCGTTTGTATCTGTTCCTGAATGCGGCGGGGGCATGCCCAGGCTGTTCCGATCTGGCTCATCGTACTGTTGCTTCGCATAGCTCATTCTCTCGGTTCGACTGCACTTGGGCTGCTTCCTCTTCCTCCTTCATTTTTCGTTGTTGCAGCGGGAAAAGCGACGGAAGTTGACTCAAATTGGCCCAATGTTCGCTGCGGCGCGATAAACACCACCTCCCACAACGAAGCTGCCGATCGTACCGAAAGCATGGTTTGCGGAGAGCCTCCACCGCCTGCGGATTCCCACACCTTTGGGAAATCTGCCGAATATGCCGACAACCTGAAGCGCTTACGACTCTTCCTGTTGATGAGAGGAAATTGGCTATTCGCGATAAATTTTCCAAAAGCATCGCCTAAAGGACGAAAGCAGTGGCATTCTCTAGTAGGTACAGGAACGGAGTGCCGTAATGTGAATGCGGACGACCCGAACCGCACCGCACAAATCACGCGATTGCTGATGCGGCATCGACACAGTTTGTTCGGCTACATCCTGGCGTGCGTCCGCAACACCAGCGATGCCGAAGATATTTTGCAAAACGTCTCGGTCGTGGTCGTCGAATCGATTGGCAAGCTGACTTCGGAAGAAGGATTTTTACCCTGGGCGCGGGAAATTGCCCGGCGATGCATCCTGAGTTATCGTCGGCAATCGAACCGCGAACAGGTGATTGACCCAGAATTAGTGCAACGCCTGGCCGAAACGGCTGACCGCCTCGAACGATCCGAGCCGGCCTCCCGCCATCAATTGGCGTTGCAGATGTGTTTGGAGAAACTATCTCCTGAGAACCGGCAATTGATCGCCTTGCGTTATAATGGATCGATTCGTGATCTGTCGCAGTTGGCCGAGCGGTTCGGACGCAGCGTGCAAGGGATCTATGCCCTGATTAAACGGATCAAAGCATCCTTGCGAGAGTGCGTCGAACGCCGACTCGCTGCGGAGGCAGAACGATGATTCCGCCGGATGATGTCCTGCTGCTGTTGGCTTACCTCGATGAAACGCTCGATCCTGCTGAACGGGCCACGCTCGAAGTGCGTCTGAAAACGGAACCTGCATTGGCGGAAAAACTCGTCGCCCTGTGCCGCGACGAAGCATTCTTGAATGACTGGGCTAAAGCCGCCGCCCTGCAAGAAACCGCGGAGAGCGGACCCACGCCTGCGCCCACGCAGGCGTCCCACATCTCCGCGGTTTCCTCTGTCCACGAAACCTCTTCTGTCCACGAAACTTCGCCCGCTTCGATGGTTTCGCCCCTCTGGGCAGCTACGTCCTCTTCCTGGAGTATAGCGCAGTCGCTGGTGTTAGCGGTCGCTCTGCTGGGAGCCATCGGCTTCGGTTTTTGGTTGGCTCAACAATCGGCCCCACAACTCCGTCTCCGCGATCAGGAATTCGCTCGTTTGGGAGTCGTTCAAGGGAATGTCGCGGTGATGACCCTCGACGGCGAAACCATTGCCGCAGTGACCGGGTTGCCCCTGCGTTCTGGGCAGAGTGTCCGCACCGGGATCGAGGACAGCTTCGCGATCGTGGAATTTCCTGATCGCTCTCGTTTGGAGATCGGCACCGATTCGTTCGTCCGACTGAGCCGCGAGCCGAGCGGTCCCCTGGGCCGCGAGAAACGGCGGATCGAACTGTGGGAAGGTTGGGTATCAGCCGATGCCAGCGACAGCGAACGCCCCGCGCCGATGGTCGTGCGCACGCCGATTGCCGAGATTGAAACGCTCGGTCGGCGCGTCAGTTCGTGGTTGGCTCCGCATGCGTTGCGCTTGGAAGCCGACACCGGCACCGTGCGGGTCGTGCGTCGCGACGATGGGCAGTCGATCGAAATTGGCAGTGGGGCGTATGAACTGCTTCCGGCGGCCCAAAGTCGTTCGGTCGTCGAACGATTACCCGTCGAAGTGCGTGCGCCCGTACTGACCATGCGGG
>CALEEC010000427.1 GCA_937949245.1 uncultured Gemmataceae bacterium
GTCGGGCTTCCGTCGCAATTGAGGTAGCCTGTTTCCGGGTTGCCGGCTGGCCAGCGGTCCGTTTCGAAGTTCTGTAGATACAGCAGATTGCCTTTGCGGATGCCGCGGATCGGGTAGCCACCGGAATTGGGCCGTCCGATATCGTGGCGTTCTTTGCCAACCAACACATGATCCCGATCAGCAATGACTTGGCCGACCAACTCTAGGCACAGCCGATGCAGTTCCTGGGTCGCTTCTTCGAGCAGATCGATTTCTCGGCTCGAAAATTGGTAGCACGCCGACTCGTCCCAATAGGGGACGCCGTTGAGGGTGTGGAAAGTCAAGCCGAATTCTTCGACCCGCTTCTGCCAGTGGGGTCTTGGTTCAATGTCGAGGCGTCGCATGTCAGGAGGTTGCCCCTACACGAGCACCGAAACTGCCGAACCCACCGCGGGCTACGGTCGCCGAACTAGCTGATGCCATCGGACCACCACTGAATCCTCGACGGAGAATCGGAATAATCATAAATCCCCCCCGGTGGTGATGCGAGCCAGTCACTTGCCGCGCGGTTTGCTCTTCGGCTTTGCGGAAGACGGATTCTTCTTCCGAGACAAACAATGCGGTGCCAGCCAAAAGGCTCGTGCCCAACAAAACCAAGGTAAACTCGCGACTCATCCGAGCCATTGTCGCATCTCCATGAGAACGGGTATTCTAGCCATGACCACATTGTGAATGCAGGAAGACAGGCCATCTTTTGTAACTACTTCGCTGCCGGACTTGGATTCTTTAGATCCTCGTCGAATAAAATTTCCATGTCAACGGCGATAGGATCTCGTTTTTCGGTCCGCCCTTACGAAGGCTGGCTGAAAGTGAACAAAAGGATATCACTGAGTGAATCTGGGAGAAAGCAGTAGTAGGTCACCATCGGAAGTTCTAAGATAATCGCGCGGGGATTCTTGCGTTGGTTCGCTCGTCGGGGGTAGAAGCGGTGGGAAACCGGCGAGGCGTTTGCGTCTCGTACAATCGCTGCCATGCGTTCGCGTGTTGCTTGACGGTGGCGACGCCTGTACGTCTCACAGGACCAATGCTGACGTGTGTGCATCCTGCAGGAATTGGACGCATGCGCTTCCCGCAGGGATGCGACGCACGTGCCCCCGCAGGAGCGATTCCACAAACGTCAGCAACTTCAGGGTCAAAGCCGTATGAAACCGGCAGTCGTGTTCGAGAAAATCGGCAAATTTTATCGCACCGACTGGTTGCCGCCACGGGGCATTCAAGCGGTGCGCGACGTTTCTTTGCAAATACCGACGGGTTCGGTCTTTGGGTTGCTTGGTCCGAATCGAGCGGGGAAGACCACCTTGGTCAAACTGCTGCTGACGCTGATTCGCCCGACGACTGGCCAGGTGATCCGCTTGGGCGAACCAGGCACCAATCGACGCACTTTGCGTCAGGTTGGCTACATGCACGAAAACCAGAGTTTCCCGAAATATCTCTCGGCGTCGCAGTTGCTGCGGTTCTACGGCGGACTGACTCTGCTGAAACCGGAACATATCGGTCCACGGGCCGATGCCTTGCTCGAACGCGTCGGCTTGGCCGATCGCAAACACGATCCGATCGCTTCCTTCAGCAAGGGCATGGTGCAGCGGTTGGCTCTGGCGCAAGCCCTGCTCAACGAACCGGCGTTGTTGGTGCTCGACGAACCGGCCGAGGGACTCGACCTGTTTGGCCGAAAACTCCTGCGGGAAGTGATCGCTGAACGCAAAAAAGCCGGGGGCACCGTCTTAGTAGTGTCGCACGCTACCCATGAGGTCGAGCAGACCTGCGACGAAATTGCCGTCATCGTCGGCGGGAAGTTAGCCAAACACATTGCCCTGAATGATCTGTTACGCGACCCGAAGTCGGAGCAAAGTCGTTCGTTGGATGCTGCCTTACAGACCATTTACGAGTCGGCCAAATCATGAACTTTCCTGTTGCTCTGCTGACCATCTATTGGATGATCCGCGATACGTTTCGCCAATCGTTGGCCAGTCGGTTGTTTTGGGTGATGCTGGGGCTAAGCGCGTTGTGTATCGCGTTCTGCTTTAGTATCCGTGTGTCGGGGGGCGAACGCTTGCCGCAAAGCCCCGCAGATCCGGCTTGGCGTCTGCCTCGCGAGGAAGCGGAACGTAAAGCCCGCGAACTGAAAGAACGCGAACTCCGCTACAAAGACGCCAGCATCGAGGAAATCTTGCGCCAAGAAGGCATCGACGTGGCCAGCGGAGAGATCGCTTTCGCCTTCGGAGCTGCTTCCGCCCCACTGGGGAAAGATCGTTTGGACGCGGTTCGCTATGTGCAAATCTTGTTGGCCAACGTCGTCGCGGACACCACCGGCATTCTCTTGGCCATCTTGTGGACCGCCGGGTTTCTGCCGACGTTTCTGGAACCTTCCGCGATTACGGTACTCCTGGCCAAACCCGTGCCGCGCTGGAGTCTGTTGGTCGGCAAATACCTCGGCGTGATGGTCTTTTTGGCCTTGCAAGCCGGGTTTTTCGTCTTGGGAACCTGGTTCGCGTTGGGGGTGGCCACCGGTATTTGGGATGCACGCTATCTGTTTGCCTTCCCCGTGTTGCTGATCCATTTCGGCACCTTCTTTTCCGTCTCGGCATTGTTGGCCGTGGCTACGCGGAGTACCGTCGTGTGTGCTTTGGGAACGATGGTGTTCTGGTTCATCTGCTGGGGCATCAATTACGGTCGGCACGCCTTGTTGGTCTTCGACCTGTCGCAGACTTCGCGGGTGGCCAATCAAATCATCGATATCGCTTACTGGATTCTGCCCAAACCGATGGATTTCAACATCATCTTGGTGCAAGCCCTCGATGCCCTGACGGTCAGCTCGGTGCTAGACATCAGCCAAAAGCTGATCGACCGCGGCTTATTCCAACCTCACTACGCCGTCCTCTCGGGGGGGGCGTTCATCGCGGTGGTACTTGCGTCGGCAAGCTATGAATTTTCCAAAATGGACTACTGATTTCGGCAAGCCGGGAATGTTCCAAGACACCGGGAATGTTCCAAGATCGACTACGGATTTCGGCAAGCCGAGAATGTTCCAAGATGGACCACGGATTGCTGAAAAAATCGACCGAATGGTTGCCCCTCATCGATCGTTCTGGCAGACTGAAGCGAGGTATTTCCCTTTCCCAGGTATTTGGAGTCTGTGCGATGATGTCTCGAACAGCAGGTTGGCTTGCGGGCTTGACCATTCTCGTCGTCGGACTGGCCGTGAGTGTCACCGAGGTCGTCGGCCAACGGGAGCGGCCTCCGCTACCTCCTCAAGCACCTAGAATAGCGGATGCACCAGCTCCTAAAGATGCCCCGCTCCCTGCTCCTCCTGTGGAAATGGCCCGGCCGATGATTGGACCGATCACGCCTGGCCGATATCAAGTGGCCAAAGCAACCGACGATTTCATTATCGTGCTGGACACTGCTACGGGAGAATTGTATCGCACGCCGATCAGCGAGGTGAAATCGTTCAAAGATCGTCCGCGGATACCGGAGTTCGTTCGCCCCTTACCGCCCGAGGCAATTCGCCGTCCAGATGGCGAACGTCCGCCGCGGAAGGATTCCAAACGACCGCAACGTGAAGGATTCGAGGAGCTGAAGCCTTTGGAGCCAGCACCGCGACCGATTCCCGATCGCAAAGCAGAGCGCGAAGAGCGAGAATAGCGGACTTCGCACGGAGGCTTTTAGGGCGTACATTCAACACCTGAGCGGCAGGCGTCAGCCCCGCCGTGGTGCCGTAGTGTGACGCGGTAAGTCAAGCCATGGCGGGCTGATACCTGCCGCGCGGGCGGAACTCACTAAAAGCGAAGATCGATGCCGAAGTGGATGCCCTGCAGCCAAAAATCGGTCGTCCGCTCGCGACGCACCGACGATCCGGTCAATTCGATCTGCTCGCCGGGCCGAGCAATGTTGTTGATGTACAAAAACGTGTATCCCACAAACACCCGCGTAAAGTCGGTCAGTTGCACTCCCAGATTGCAGCCGACCTCCGGTAGGACGGCAAAATCGGTTTCCGTCACCCGGCCCATCTGATGGCTGGGCACCAAGAAGCCTCCTGGGCCGGTCTGCGAATTTCCGCCTTGCAGCTCCACCGAACGCCAGTCGCCCCCCAGGGCCACTTTACCGAACATATCGACATACAACACCTGCCAACGGTATTGACTGCATAAGCCCAATTGCACTCCGTGGAACAGGTTCTCGGTACGGAAACGATCGCTGAGAATGTTCTGGGGATGTTGGACCGAAGTCAACGTGATCGTCTCTTGCAGCGAAAACACGCGGTAGCCCACGATCGCATCGATGCGCCACTTGGATTCGCAAGCGAAATTCAGCCGCAGGTTGACATCGCCGGTCAGGAAGAAAGTGTCGCTGGCTAGCGTGATAGCGCCTGGTCCCACGCTCGGGGAAGCAATCACCACGCCGGTTGGCGTGCCATCGGCCGCGATGCTCGGCCGAAACAGCGGGAACGTCCCCGGAGAATAGACGGCCAAACCGGTACGATCCACCCCCAGGAACAAGAAACTGCCGTCGATGCCGAGGTTCTGGCAGCGATCGAGCCAATGTCCTGCCTCGAAACGCAGTCCGGCACGGAACGCTTGCGGCAAATCGGTCGAATGGAACATCATCGAGCCGAGCGTTCCCAAAGGGCCAGTCGTAGCCAGGGGAGGCACCGTCAGCCCTTCGGTCGTCGCGTACAGATAACGCACATCGAACCACGTTTTGCCCAGGGGCAGACAGGGGCAGGGCGGCAGTTTCTGGCTCGGAGCCGACTCCGGGAGGTAGGAATAAGCAGGATGATATTCGCCGATTATAGACCGCGACGGCGGAGCTGGCGGAACCGCCGTTGTCGATGGGGCAGCCAACGAGCCAGAGGCCGGCGACGCGGGAGCCTGCTGCGGCACCGGCAACAACGGCGGCAAAAACAACGGTGGCTCGTTGGTTTGCGCCCACAGAGTGCCTTGCGCCAAACCAACCGACGCGAGCAACGACCAAACGCACCTTCGTAGCATCGCCGACTCCTTCGGCCAGACCAATCCGCTCGAAGCGATACCGCCAGCGGATCGTTTCTCCTTCGTGGGCGCGGTCGGGACTATCATTATCTATCGACCAAGTAGATCGGCACGCTTCGGCAAAAACGGCAGCCCAAGAAACGGTACGCTGCGGCAGCGGCGGCAACCAAGCGAATCGGCACACTTTCGGCAGCAGCAGCGGCAAGTCGGCATTATCGGCAGCGAATGCCGTGGTATTCCAACGGATACTCGTAATCTTTGCGTAGCGGATGTCCTTCCCAGTCTTCCGCTAAAAGGATACGGCGTAGGTCGGGATGACCGACGAACCACACGCCGGATAGGTCGTAAACTTCGCGTTCGTGCCAATCGGCAGTCGGCCAGAGGTCGGCCAACGACGGCACTTCCGGCAGTTGGCCCGGGGCGTCGTTCTTCCAACGGGGCAGGTGCAATTTCAGCACGAACCGATGCCGATGGGTGAAACTCTGGAAGTGATAGACGACCTCCAGGTGCGGCTCGAAGCCGGCTTTGGCCTTTTTTTTCGGATCGGTTTCCAGATAATCGACGGCGGTGATGCAATTGAGCAACTCGAACCGCAAGGCGGGGTCGTCCCGCAGAAACTGGGCAACTTCGCGAAGGTCCGCCGGGGCAATCATCACGAACGGATCGAGCGCCTCCGGTTTCTTGTCCACGATACGGGAACCGAACTGTTGTTCGAGTCGTTGAATGATTTCCGAGGCGGTCATCGGCACAATCTCGCTTGGAGAGAAAAGCTACAGCAATCCCGCGGTTCGCCACAGCTCGGCTGTGGTTTTTCTGGGACAAGCCCCGTCACTCATTTTGGGGATGCTCACGCTTTGGCCGGCTTGGCGGCTTCTTTGTTGCGAACGAGGAACTCTTTGGCCTTCGTTTCGTCGGCCAATTCGTCGGGGAGCAACACGGTACCGGTTCGCTGCGGCACGGGGAGTTCCAGAGGTTGTCCCTTGGTGAGTTCCTTCATGCGGCGAACTTTGTCTTGAATCCGCATCAAGCCTTCGAGCAGCGCTTCAGGACGGGGAGGGCAGCCTGGAACGTAGACATCGACCGGAACGACCAAGTCCACTCCCTTGACCACATTGTAGCCGTACTTGTAATACGGCCCCCCGCCGCAGGTGCACGCCCCCATGGCGATGACGAATTTCGGCTCCGGCATCTGGTTGTACAGTCGGCGAACGCGAGCAGCCATCTTGTGATTGACGGTGCCCGCCACGATCATCAGGTCCGCCTGCCGCGGCGTGGCCCGGAAAGCACCGGCACCGAAACGGTCGATGTCGTAACGCGGCGCGCCGGTGGCCATCATCTCGATGGCACAGCAGGCCAACCCGAAGGTCATCGGCCACATGCTCGATTGGCGGGCCCAGTTGATGGCCTGCTCCAACGACGTGGTGATCACATTTTCTTCCCAACGGCCTTCCATCCAACCCATGATGCCACCTCTTGGTTTGAGAGCGAAATTGGCGATAGCGAGTGGCGAGAAGTTCCTAAGAACCTTCACTTCTGACTAGCCAAACTGCGAACCCAGTCGAGATCGCCACGTTTCCACAAATAGGCGAACCCAACCAAAAGCACCCCGAAAAATACCAAAATGTCGAGAAACAGGAACCAAGCCAAGCGTTTCGCGAATGCCGATGGCACGTCGGCAGCATCCGCAGCAGTGGCCATGTTAGCAGCATCAGCCGATGGGACCGGGGCTAGCAGGCTGTCGGCTAAGGCATGCCGTTGTACCGGTGAGAGCGATTCATCGGCCAACTGGTTGGTGGTGCCAAACGCCACGGCCCAGGGGAAGAAAAACGCCATTTCCACATCGAAAATCACAAACAGCAACGCGACCACATAAAATCGCAGGTCGAATTGAATCCACGAACTGCCGATCGTCGGTTCGCCACATTCGTAAATGTCTCCCTTTTCAGGGGCCGGCTTGGCCGGACGCAGCAATTGGCCGACCAGCAGGTTCGTCCACAGAAAGCCCACCCCAACGCCGACGAAAATGACCAAGGTGCAGACCAAAGCAATCATGATGCTTCGCCTCCACTACTGGGATTCGCGGGGGGGGCATTCGTCGTGGAGGTCGCTTTCGCCACAGGAGGCGGATCAGGCGGTTTGACCCACACCGGCAAGGCTTGCCGTTTCGACTCGTGAATCGCCGTAGGATTGAGCGTCGCTTGGCCCCAAGCCACTTCCAGGGGCAACTTGGCAAAATCGACGATACAGCCATCGCGACTATAACAACTTTGGTCGTAGGTTGATCCCATGAATAGGCAGTCGACAGGGCACGGATCGACGCACAGCGAACAGAACATGCATTTCGTGTAGTCGATCTTAAAGCCGGTGATGCGGAAACCTTTGCCCACCGGGTTTTTCTCTTTGTCGATGTAAATGCAATCGACTGGGCAAGCACGAGCGCACTTGTCACAACCGATGCACGTCGTCAGATCAAAACGATGAAAACCGCGATAACGCGGTTGAACGGGCACCGGCCGTTCGGGATACTCGAAGTGTTGCGTAAACGCTTTGCGTCGGAACGTCTGCACCATATACCACAGGGTGACGTACATCCCCTGAGCAATGGTACGCGTAGCGACGACCATATTGCGAAACCAAGTACGCATGACGGCCCTCAACAACGAGGAAAGGACGCTTCCGAGTCGATTGGCACTCTGTCGATTATAGACCGAAGCCAGCGCATCGCAAGCATTCCCCCTTCAGCGAAGGGAATGGCCACGACCGACGAAGGGTCACGTCCTTCGTGCAAGCCCAACGGAGTGAAGCATCGTGAATCCGTGGAGTGCGTCGGAATGGATCTTGTTGGCGACGGCCGCTTGGCTAGCGTTCCGCTTGCTGCAAACACTGTGGCGTGGCCGACAACTCGCCCGGATTCGCGCCCTCAACAGCGAAACCCAAGTGCGAGCCTACTTCTTCCTGTCCGTGCTGTTCCTGGGCGTGGCCAGTTGTCTATTGGTGTATCGCTTTTGGCCCGACGGGGGGGACAAAGCTTTTCTCATCATCAGCATGACGTTCGCCTTTTTTGTCGGCTGCGTGTTGGGATTTGTGTTTGAGGTTTTCTTGATGATCCAGGAATGGCGTATCGCATGCTGGATTTTGCGGTGGAACTTTGCCACCACGCGACGACTTGCCGTGGAAGGCACCGCAGAACAACAGCTCGACGCCCTACGAACCATCCGCTACGTGGGCGATCCCGATGACGATCTGCTGCTGACACTCAGCGAAACCCTAAGCAACGAACAACCACGCGTCCGTCGCTTGACCTTGCAAACATTAGCCTTCACGCCGAACCTCTCCGATTCGCTGCTGCGTCGAGTACGCGAACGTCTCAACGATCCCGACCCGTTGGTGCGTTTAGCCGCCCACGGCGCACTGCTGCAACAGAAGCAACCGGTCGATCCAGCGATCGCGCCGCAGTTCGCGGAACAGTTGACCAACATGGAAGACGATTTCGCCCTCTTGTGCTGCCAAGGGTTGGTCCGACTCGGGCCACTAGCAGCAACTGCCATGCCAAAGTTGGTCGAATTGTTGCTGGATCGCGATGCAGAAGTGTATCCCCATTTCCTTCCGCACTGCATCCAACGCATCGGCTCGGCCGCGGTGCCGTACTTGGTCGAACTACTGCACCAAAACGATACCGACGTACAAAAGCAAGTGATCCACTTGTTGATCGATCTCGGAGCCGATGCCCAAGCAGCTTTGCCCGAACTGCACCATGTGGCCCAGGACGAAAGCGGCTACGACGAAGACATTCGCAACGCCGCCCTGACCGCGATCCAAGCGATCGAGGAGGCCTTGCAGAAAATGGCAGAGGCCAAGGCTGAAACAGACGACGCTGCGGACACAAGCAAGGTAATTGACACTCCCCCGAAGACCAACGCCGACACGCACGACGGCCCCCCACCGTCAGCGCGAGGAACCGAGACACTCCCCTAGGCTTCCGCTTGTGTCGATACGTTTGCCATCGATAATTGCCCACGCCTGCATCGATGGAGTGCGAGTATCGGCGAACCACGGGACCGGACGAGGCAGACACGGCGGATTTACGCCCGCTGCTCGGTGGGAGGGTGTTTTCTCTGACCAAGCGGCGGGCGTCAGCCCGCCGTGCCCCCCTGTGCACCTGCAATCCCGCGAATCTACTTCGACCGACACTTCCACTTGTGCCCTGCCGGCAATTTCACTATGGCATCGATGGGGACCGATAAAACCTGTCCTGTCGGCAGGGGTGGCCCAAGTTCTCTGGCCAAGATCGGCCCAACAGCAGGCGGAGAGCGTGACTTATGAACGCATCGCGTTGGATGCCGCTACTCAACGTGTTGTGGTTTTTGTTGTTCGCGGTGGGATCGTCGGTTTACATCGTCACCGCATCGGAACAACTGAGCGGTACGTTCGACGAAACCGCTTACGTCCAAGCTGGCCTAGAAGCATGGCGTTCAGGGAGCTATCGCTGGTTCATGGCCAAGGGAACTATGCCTTTGCCGATCGACGTGCAGACACTGCCGTTGTATCTATGGGAACTCCACCGGGGCGAGCAGTTCCATCCGCTGCGTGACTATGCGCAACTTTTGCCGATCGCTCGCCTGGGGAACTTGGTGTTTTGGTGGCTGTTGTTGCTATACGGCTGGAAACTCGGTCGGCACCTTGGCAATGGGCACACGGCCCGGTTGTCGGTCGCGTTTTTGGCGTTGGAACCGAACTTGCTGGGTCACGCCAGTTTAGCGACGACCGACATTGCCATCACCGCGACGACGTTGGCGTTGGCGTATCATTTCTGGGTCGGTCGGGAACGAGGTTGGCTACTGCGCGTCGGTGTGCCGGCGGTATGCTACGCCGCGGCCACGTTGTCCAAAGCCTCGGGGATGGTCTTCGGGCCGATGGTCATGTTCATGCTGGAAACCCATCGGCTCTGGACCGCTGGCCGATTGCAACGCAACGGCCTAACGCTCAAGGCTTGGCTGAAACAAATTGGGAAAGCGTATGCTCCGTTGCGTTGGGACGGCGGATGGGCCTTGGCGTTGGGGATGCTGTCGGTTTTCGCTTACTGCGGTTGCGATTGGCAGAGCGAACCGAGTTTCATTCGCTGGGCCGAATCTCTGCCCGATGAGCAGATGGGCAAGTCGGCTTTGGTGTGGACGGCCCATCACCTGAAAATTTTCACCAACGCCGGCGAGGGACTGGTGCAGCAGATTAAACACAACTTTCGCGGTCACGGAGCCTATCTGCTGGGCGAATGGCAACCGCGGGCGTTTTGGTACTATTTCCCGGTCGCTCTCAGCATGAAACTGACCATCCCCGCCCTGCTGATGTTAGCTTGGTTGCTCCTGACACAACCTCGGGCCTTGCTGACACCCATCGGGTTGGTCGTGATCTTGTTGTTTCTGTTCACCTTTCATTGTCGGGTACAAATCGGCATTCGTCTGATTTTTCCACTGATCGCTTTTCTGATGATCGCCTTGGCTTTGGGGACGGCTCAGACTTGGGGCCGCTTGACGTTGGTGCAGTTGGGCCGCGCTGGTATTATATTGGGACTGATGATCTGGTCGTCGCTGTCGGTCTGGCCGAACGCTTTGACGTTCATCAATCGGTTCTGGGGCGGCCCGGAACATGGCTATCGCTTGCTGAGCGATTCCAACTATGATTGGGGCCAAGGACTGATCGAGCTACGCACTTGGCATCAGCAACAGGGGAAACCAACGTTGCGTTTGTGGTATTTTGGTTCGGACCCCCGGTGCGCTCAACCGCCGTTCCATTTGGTGCTGTTGCATATGCTGCCCATCCGCGATGAAGCCGACCTGGTGCCCCTGGTGCGAGGGGGATATTTGGCCGTCAGTACGTCGATTCTGTACGGCAATCCGCGGCTAGGACCGGGAGCTCCGGCCGTGTTGCAGGTCTTGCGGCAGCGTGCACCGATCGGACGGACCAGCACGTTTTTCATCTACGATTTCACCGCAGATACCGTGGCACAGCAACCGTGAGCGATGATCCGTTTGCCAATGCGTTGATCCTCACTGGGCCGACCGCCTCGGGAAAGTCGGCCTTGGCGTTGCAATTGGCCGAACTGCACAACGCCGAGATTGTGTCGATGGACTCGATGACGTTGTACCGCGGCATGGACATCGGCACTGCCAAACCCAACTTCGAAGACCGCGAACGCATTCCGCATCATCTGATCGATTGCCTGGAACCGTGGGAGTCGGCGAGCGTGGCGTGGTGGCTTCAACAGGCCGCCCAAGCCGTCCGCGACATCGAAAGCCGCGGCAAACACGCTCTGATCGTCGGCGGCACCCCCTTGTACCTGAAGGCATTATTCACCGGTCTGTTCGCCAGCCCTCCGGCAGACACCGCGTTACGCACCCGCTTGGAGGCGGAAGCTGAGTCGCTCGGCCGACAGGCGTTGCACCAACGCTTGCAGCAAGTCGATCCGGCGACGGCCGCTCGGTTGCATCCGAATGATGTTCGCCGAGTCGTGCGAGCATTAGAAGTCTACGAACTGACCGGCCAACCAATCAGTCATTGGCAAACGCAATGGCACGACGACGGCCCAAGCGAACCGCCGACGTTGGCCTGCAATCCCACCGTTCCGCGTTGTTTGGTGGTAGATTTACCACGCGAAGAACTGTATGCTCGAATTAACACGCGCGTTTTTTCTATGATCGCGGCCGGCTGGCTGGACGAAGTACGCCGCCTGATGGAACTCCCCAGGCCGATGAGCCGCGAAGCGGCGCAAGCCCTGGGGTATGCGGAATTACTGGCTCATTTACGCGGCCAGATCAGCCTCGCCGACGCGGTCGAACGCATTCAAACGCGCAGCCGACAATTTGCCAAACGTCAATTGACCTGGTTTCGCCATCTTCCTTATGGCCGAAAGTGTGAAGGGAAATTGACAACGGCGATTTGGCACCCGAAAATATGGAGTAGCAGCGTATCGAGCACTGACGCCCCACACGTTTGAGACACGATCGGCCTGGGAACAACGTGTCGGCGCGTGCCTGTCTGCTCCCGCATTACCCGAGGCTTTTGCGATGAAAACGGTGACGTTTCAGGTACTTGATGGAGTGGACAAAGGTCGGGTTTTCCGCGACCTTGCGATTCCGGTTACCATTGGCCGCGAGGAAGGCAACGTCCTGCGGCTAAATGACGAGCGGGTCAGTCGCTATCATGCCAAAGTCCAGCAAGAAGACGGCGACGTGATTTTGACCGACCTCGACAGCACCAATGGAACTCGTGTCAACAACAATCCCGTGCAAATTCGCCGCTTACGCCCCGGCGACCAAGTGAGCTTGGGCCGATCGGTCTTGTTGTTCGGCTCGATGGAAGAGATTGCCGCCCGACGCAAAGCGTTGAAACCCTCCAACGTCCCCCAAGGGCAAACCTTGGCCGGCAACAATCCCGCCGACGATTTGGGATTCGATTTGAACCTTGGCGAAGAGCCATTGCCGGCGGATGACAATGTCTGGGTGCCTGACGACAAAGAACTCCCCCCGCTGCCTTTGAAACTGTCGCCGTCCCAAGCCGCTCGATTGGCCGAAATCCTCGATTTCCTCCATCGTGGTTTGACCTCCGCGATGGAAAACATTATTGCACCGGAAGATGCGACCGAAGTGCGGCTTCCCTTCGCTCACTGGCAGACCATTCAAGCCGTGCAAATGTATCTGGCCCGCTACGTTCGCGCCATCTCCGATCCAGAATCGCTGGAAAAGTGACTGTCTTTACCTCCGCCGACTCACGCCTGGCGGCTGGCCAAGTCTCAAGCGTAGAAAACCGACGACGCCAGTCGTCGGGGGATACCACAACACCCGCGGACTAGCGTCCGCGGCTCTTAGTGGTGGTTTCTCAGGAGCCGACGACGCTAGTCGTCGGGGGGGGTCTTCGTTCCGTCGTCGGGTAGCTGTTCGTGTCCGGCAGCGCGCCCGAGCAAGTGAACCGGCCCGACTACTCACGGTGGATCGTATCCACCGGCGCTCCACGGATGACAGCGACAAATACGCCACACCCCGCGGCAACTGCCGATAATCGGTCCGTACTTCCGCACCGCCTGGATGAAATATTCTGAGCAGCTCGGCTCGAATCGGCACATCGGCGGGAGCAACGGCCGGATCAACAGCCGATACCCCCACACCAGCCCGATCAGCACGGCATTGAGCGCTTCTCGGATCGGCCACCACCACCAGCGCATCACGACTGCTTCTCCCGAACCAGTTTCTGAGCCAACTGCTGCACCAATTGCACCAATGTCGGTTGGAGCGTGGCCAAACTCGGCGGTTCGGTTCCACGCGGCACCAACACCAGATCAAACCCTACTGGCAACATCGGCCGCGACAGCCGATACGCCTCGCGAAACAGACGTTTCCAGCGATTCCGCTGCACCGCTCCGCCGACTTTCCGTGACACCGACAAGCCGACGCGATTGTAAGGCAAGCCATTGGCCATGCCGTAAACGATCACCCCCGCGGCCGCCACCGAACGACGCCGAGCAAACACGGCCTGAAACTCGGCCGGTTTCTTCAAGCGTTCCCGCCGCGGAAAACGAAACGGATGCGTCGGCATAATCACTAGTGGGACCGTCTTCACGATCATGGTGAACGGGGAAGCGGAGTACGGCCACGGCCCAGCCACCACGGTAGGATGCAATGGCGTCTTGGCCCCAGATGTCGCTCTTACGCTTAGTGCCACTCACTGGGCGTTGGCCATCAGTTGCAGTTGAATAACACTGCGTTCCTGTTCCTTTTCCAGGTAGGCTCGCCCTTTCTTGACGTTCACATGGTCCCAGGGGAGCACTTCCGTCATGGGCCGTGTCCGATGCGAGTAGAAGGCGACATCGATGTTCAAATCGTCGAACACCTTCCACCACAGATCGGGACGGAAACATTCGCGCCAGGCGTCCAAGCGGGCCCCCCGACGCCAGGCTTCGTACAACGCCGGAGCCACTCGGCGATCACCACGGGTCAAAATGCCCTCCAGCAAGCTGGTGTCGATGTCGTGCTGTTTGATGGTGACCGAACGCAGACGTTTGCGCGACCGCAGATACTCGCCGGCCCACTCGAAGTATTCGCGGGTTTGCATGCCGTTCCACTGATAGGGCGTATGCGGCTTGGGCACGAAGTTCGACACCGACGCCGTCACTTCTGCATAACGCCCCCGGACCTGTCGGCCAATGTCAGAGATGGTTTCGGCCATTTCGATGATGCCATCCAGATCGACCGGCCGTTCGCCTGGCAGCCCGCACAGGAAATACAGCTTCACCCGCTGCCAGCCGTTTTTGAACGCTTCTTTGCAGCCCTCGTACAGATCTTCGTTTTTGATTTTCTTGCGGATTTGCTCCCGCATGTCGTCGCGTGCCACCTCGGGAGCCAACGTCAGCCCCCCGCGACGCACCCCCTTCATCAACTGAGGCAGCGACCGTAATTGATGATTGATCCGCAAACTGGGCAGCGACACATTCACACCCAACGGCGTGAAGACTTCATGCATCCGCTTGACCAACTCTTCAAAGTACGGATAATCGCTGCTGGACAGACTCAGCAAGCTAATCTCGTTGGTGCCGGTGTTGCGATAGCTTTCCAAGGCAGCCTGCACGATGCATTCGACGCTACGGAACCGCATCGGTCGCTTGATGACCGTCGATTGACAAAAACGGCACTGATGCGGACAGCCTCGCATGATCTCGATGGCGATGCGATCATGCGGGGTTTGAATGAACGGCACCACCGGGTTGACCGGCAAAGGGATGTCGTTCAGATCGCGGGAGATGGTGCAGGCGTAAATTTCCTTGGGCACATCGCAGCGGGTTCGGTTCATCGCGGCAATGGTGCCGTCGGCGTGGTATTCCGGTTCGTAGAACTGCGGCGCGTATGCCCAATTCACCGAACCGACGATCTCCGCGATCATATCCGCACGACGGAGTTTGCCTTGCTCGCGGAGGGTGACCCATTTTTCCATGACATACGGCAGACTTTCTTCACCATCACCGATGACGAACA
>CALEEC010000428.1 GCA_937949245.1 uncultured Gemmataceae bacterium
TTTCGAGCCAAATCTATTAAGTTCCTCGCCTCGGAACGCAGTGCAGGCAAAACGGTCGAGTATCTGGGCAAAACCTATCCCGTTGAACCACTTCGGGCCGAGGCGTTCGCGGGAGTGCAAATCGTATTATCCAGCACGCCCGCTTCGGTCAGCAAGGAATTCAGTCCCATCGCGGCCAAGGCTGGCGCGATCGTCATCGACAACTCGTCCGCTTGGCGTATGGACCCCGATGTGCCCTTGGTGGTGCCGGAAGTCAATGCCGAAGCGCTGCATCAGATCCGCAAAGGCATCGTAGCCAACCCTAACTGTTCGACTATTCAAATGGTAGTTGCCCTCAAACCATTGTATCAACTGAGTCGGATTCGTCGGATAGTTGTGGCCACCTATCAAGCGTCGTCCGGCAAAGGAGCCAAGGGGTTGATGGAACTGCAGACGCAATTGCAGGCCATCGGTCGGGGCGAAGCAGTGCCCGCGGCGTCGGCTCACGCGGCCCAGTTGGCGGGCAACGTCGTCACCCACGACTGGAAACTCGGTGAAGACGGCTACACCGAAGAAGAAATCAAAATGATTCGCGAAACCTGCAAAATTATGGGGGACGATTCGATTAAGGTTTCGCCGACTTGTGTCCGTGTACCGGTGCGCACGGGGCATTCGGAAGCGATCAACGTCGAATTCGAGCGGCCGGTTTCGGTCGCAGAGGCTCGCCAAGCTTTGCTGCGTGCCCCCGGCGTGATCGTTCTCGACGATCCGGGCAAAGGCGAAGTGCCAATGCCGCTGCACGCTGAGGGCAAAGACAGTGTCTTCGTCGGTCGGATTCGCCGCGATTGGAGCCATCCCAATGCGCTCAATCTTTGGGTGGTCGCCGACAACCTCCGCAAAGGAGCCGCCACCAACGCCGTGCAAATCGCCGAAGAACTGCTGCACCGCGGTATAGTTCGTTAAACCTTCCCAACGAGAATGCCTATGCCGCGATCGACGGCCCATCGCACCTCCAGTTTCAGACCGTCGATCGCTCCACTTTTCGTCCTCGTTCATTCCCCGAACTAGGCTTGACTTCGTGCGTGAGAGAACAGCCCCATCTTCGCAGTTAATTGGAATCGGATTCCATTTTCTTTTTTTCTTGTTGCTTTCGTTGACTTTGTCGATTAGATTACGAAGATTTCTCATGCAGAACAGAATTATAAGCGAATCTGCGAATCCTACCAATTTGTCGGAGTGAGCACGAATGCGTATGCAGCTTCTATTGACGACCTCCGTTCTTTTCATCAGCCTACTATTGATCGGCTGTGGTGATACGTCCGATGGTCGCGAAGCGATCTCGGGGAAGGTTACTCTCAAAAGTCAACCTCTCGACTCCGGCATGATCCAATTTTTGCCGACAGGGAATGATCAATCGACTGCCTCGGGAGCCATCATCACCAATGGTAGTTACAGCATTCCCAAAGACAAAGGATTGAAGCCGGGCACCTACAAAGTGCTGATCTCTTCGGGGGAACCAGGAACGGCGGCCGAAGAACAAGCTCCGGGAGACAGCAGCCAACGCACTGTGGCTAAAGAACGCATTCCGGCTAAATACAATGCAGAATCCAAGGAAATCATCGAAGTCAAAAAGGGCGGTCCGAATCAATTCGATTACGCGATCGAGTAACCGCTCTTCTTGAATACATCGATCTTCCTCTCCTCAGGTCGATGATAGTCATCTGTTTTTTCTCGGGAGGACGTTGCTATGTCTTCAATTCGACGATCCGCGTTCACGCTGATCGAACTTCTTGTTGTCATCGCGATCATCGCTGTGTTGATCGGTCTGTTGCTGCCTGCGGTGCAGAAGGTCCGCGAGGCGGCCGCTCGTAGTTCGTGCCAAAACAACCTCAAGCAACTTGGCTTGGCTATGCACAATTTCCACGACGCCTATCAGCGACTTCCTGAAGGCGAAGGTCCGAGCGGTTGCTGCTGGGGCACCTGGCAAGTGCTGATTCTCCCCTACATCGAACAAGAAGCGTTGTTCCGTTTGTACCAGAACTGGGGAGGCAATGATTCGACCGGGCCGCGTTACAGCGCTCCGCCTAACACGACCAATGTCACTACGAAACGCTTGAAAGTCCTGACCTGCCCCAGCGATACACCGAATGCTCCCATTCTGAACATCACAAGCCACAACTATGCCGTCAACTACGGGAATACCGGCTACGGACAGCAAGCGAATCTCAATGGTGTGGTCTTCGGAGGCGCACCGTTTGCTCGGGGACGGGGGTTCCCGCTGACGCAAATCACCGATGGCACCAGCAATACGTTGATGGCTGCGGAAGTACGTCAAGGGCAAAATGTCGATTTACGCGGGTTCACTTGGTGGGGCGATGCCTCGGAATTTACTGCTTACCTCGCTCCCAATAGTCCGTTGCCCGACGTAATCTACACACCGTTTTACTGCAAGAACATCCCGCAGAATCCGCCTTGCAGCGGCACGCCGACAGCAACCAATCCGTCGATGTTCGCAGCCCGCAGCCGGCACACTGGCGGAGTCAACGCTGTCTTCTGCGATGGCGGAGTCCGCTTCGTTCCGGATCGTGTCGACATCAATATCTGGCGAGCTTTAGCTACCAGTCGCGGAGGGGAAGTCAATCATAACTATTGATGCCGCGCCCGCCTTTCGTGGCGTCGGCAATCCCTTGTGATCCCCTGCTTGCGGCTCTCATCTTCGGTGTGCTACAA
>CALEEC010000429.1 GCA_937949245.1 uncultured Gemmataceae bacterium
ACCAGGTGTGCTCCAGAGCCGAGGCGACGCAAAAAACAATGACACGGGAGAACTCCTTTTATGGTTTCGCAGACAGCTCGCCCGGCCAAGATACCGGCGCGATCCGGGTTGCTAAGTCCAGTTCGGCCGGGCGGGGCATCAACTCGTCGTCCACTGATACCACCGCGTGATGAGTCGGCCGCGAAAAGATCCTATCCTATCCCTTAGTGTAACTGCTAAACTTCTAGATGCAGGTCGATCGTCTTTAGGGCTTCGCAAAAAATCGACATTTTCGCTCCATTTAAGCAGATCCTAGCGGAAGCGTCTTCCACACGGTTTGCACTCGGAACTCTCAGAAGGTGGGAACCTCTCGGGGAAAAACGGCTGAGCAACACGATTTCATCTCAAGTCGTGGAGTAAATTGCTCGTGCATCAATTTTGGGGAGTCGCTGAGGCAAATTCGCGTGGGATCAACAAGTTATTCGCTTCGTTAGGTGTTTTCGGACAATATCGCCTCGGGACGATCCTCAGGATGGATGAACGATGCTGCGAGATGGGGGCAAATTTCTTGATAACATAAAAACTATCAGGAACAGTCCGCGGGAAGGGCAGACAATTCCTGATGGTGGGTTCGAATGTAAAAAAGAGACGAAAATCAGCCGAGACTCAGGCCGCTGAAGACGGAGCCATCGAACGGCATAAAGTCGCTGATCACGCCGAGCGTGGCGGAGTCAAACACCCGTACGCGCGAGCCGCGTCGAGGACCAGAACCAACGATGATCTCGGCTTTATTGTCGGCATTGACATCTTTCAGCGTAACCCGTGCGCCACCTTGGGTGTCCAAGGGGAAGGCAAAGAAGTTACGGATCGGTTGCAGACTCAAACCGTTGTAGACGATCACGTGGGAGAACCCCCCATCACCAGGGGAAACTGCGAGGTCAGGGCGACCGTCTCCGTCGATGTCTCCCGTGGCTACGAAGACTCCTCCGCGGAAGTTGGTATCGTAGGCCATGGTTTCGTTCATCAGGATGCCGTTGATCCCATCGAAGATACGAACATGCGGCCCACCACCGACCCCAGCACCGACCACGATTTCCGCAAAGCCGTTCAGGTCGAAGTCAGCTGCGGAGACATGGACTCCGCCGCGGAAGGCAACATCATACGCCATGAATTCGACCATGACTGCCGAGTCGGCCCCATTAAAGACCCGGACATGAGGCCCACCCCCAACGCCCGCACCGGCAATGATGTCCGGCGTGCCATCGGCGTTCACATCCCCCAGTGCCACCGAGACACCACCCCGGAACGAGGGGGCAAAGGCTTGGATAGAGCGCAACAACGAGCCATCGGCTCCGCTGAATACCTGGATCACCGGAGGTCCACCCAATCCCGGAGCCACGATCAGATCCGCAATGTTGTCACCATCGAGATCCCCGCTGGCGACTGAGAAAGTTCCGGTGTAATTCGGCCCAAACGGCTGGAAGACGCTGATCGTTTCCGAGGTCAGGCCATTGACCAACAGCACCGTGGGAACCCCCGAGGATGCCGCGATGGCAAGCGGTTGCTCGGTAGCTCCTCCGCCAAGGCTGGGTCCTAATTGACCGCTTGGCCCAAAGATAAACGGCGGTCGCGGTCCGGTAGTTCCTCCCCCAGGGCCGACAGGAGGTGGAGGAGGTGGTAGAGGCGGGCCGACCGGAGGCGGAACCGTGCCCCCTGATGTGTTCAATTTGCCGTAGAAGTTGAGGGTGAAATCGGTCCAAGTGCCGGTGACACCTGATTGACGGTCTGCTACTTTGACTGTCCAAATGCCATTGGGATCTTCGCCCCAATTGTGATTGGTGCTGAATGTCCAACTTAAATTCGCCGACTTTTCTTCCGATCGGGCAAAAGCGAGGTTAGAAACCGTGCCACTGGGGGAAGTCAACGTGATTTCGAGGTCACCAATCCGGGCATGTTTCGCGTTAATGGTGATGGTCACCCAGTCCAACACCATGTTGATGCCCGAAGCGAGAAATTGGGCTTCCACACCGGCTGCGTTGTTGTCGGGGATCGACTTGTTCAGCGTCTGCGTGGGAATCGCTTGGTGGAATTCAGGTCCAACAGAAGTCCAAGTTTGCGCCGCTTTCACGGCGGCAGCGGCATCTACGCGACCGAAGCCATACTTATGGTTGACCCAAATGCCAGCCCCGTTTTTCGACCAACCTGGGTCGCTGGGATCCGTCTTTGTCGCGGTGGCTGCCAAAATGTATTGGACGTCACGATAGGTGAGGTTCGGATTAGCTTCCAGCATCAGAGCCACCACGCCGGAGACTACAGGTGTAGCGGCCGAAGTTCCGCTAAACTGGTTCGTGTAATCGAGATTTGAAACTTCTGGTGATTTGCCATCGGTGTTATAACCAGCATTGCCGGTGCGATCGGTCGTCAGCAGGTTGCGGTTGCCGGGACCTTCAGCACCTGCGACGATAAAAATATTCGCTCCTGGTTCGCTAAAGGAGGCTTGTTTTCCGGTATCGTCCACCGCCCCTACGGCAATGACGTAACGTTGATTGGCGTATTCGTCATAGTTCGAGTTGTCGTTATCCTGACGACCATTGCCCCCTGCCCAGACGTAGACCGTGCCGAGGCCGTTGCGACCTTGAGAGATGCCCTTTTCCATGGCTGCTTTCATCAAGGGGCCGCGAACTTTCGAGTATTCTCCGGTGTCTGGGGGACCCCAACTGTTGTTCGAGATGTGGACGAGTTGCGGTAGATAGCCCATCGCTTTGGCATCTTTCGCATCGTCCGTTGGACCACCAATCAGGCGGATGGGCACAATTTTGGCTTCGAGAGCGGAACCGGTGACTCCAATACTGTTGTTCCCGCGAGCCGAGGCCAGCCCAGCGACTGCGGTGCCGTGTTTGTCGTCTGCCAAGGCCGGATTGGGATCATTGTCATTACTGATGAAATCCCAACCGTTGACATCATCGATTAGCCCATTGCCGTCGTTATCGACACCATCTACAGGATCGTTGGGATTCACGAAGAGGTTCGGGTTGAGATCAGGATGCTTGGTCTGAACCCCATCATCGACGATAGCGATGTTAATGCCTTTACCAGTAGCAATATCCCAAGCGCCTGGAGCGTTGATGCCAGCCGATGGTGGGGCATGAAGGTGCCACTGCTGAGAGTAAAATGGGTCGTTCGGAGTCAGTTTCTTAACGTAGATGTTGGGCAATAACGGATAGAAATAATCGACTCGCCCCGCGTTTTGGAGGAACTGAAGTTGCGTCGCAATGCTGAGGTTGTCACTCCCCGGCGCGAAGGTCCAGAATCGGCCGTTGTCGAGATACTCCGTCGGTTGATCACGAACCACACGGAATTGATCCGAGAACATCGAGGCGTAAGGTTGATCCGCGCGCACTCCGACTACCCAACTTTCGACGGGTAAATTGGGGTTCTCGAACAATCGCTGAATCGCGTTGGCCATGTAAGCCCGATCTTGGGGGCCAATCATATAGCTGAGGACTTCTCGATCTTCCAACAGCTCGCTCAATAGCAGCGTCTTGGTTTTGCCCGGAGCAGGACCGCCCCAGGGCCATACATCAGGCATATGCCGGTCCAACCAGCGATGGAGGTTCATGCTTGCCTCGGGTGCTTCCGCGTGATTCCAGGTCGCTTGATTGGTTCGGATCGATGGCGAGGCGAAAGATCCGAACCTAATACCTCTAATGTGAAATGCGGAAAAATCCTCGTTACCGGACATCGGCTCAGAAAAAGTTGCACACGCCATCTGGTGCAACGGACTAACCGCAATAGTCACCCTAAAGCTAAACGATGTTCGTTACTTCGGCAAGTGAAGAGCTTGCGGTTCCTTTCCAACGCCGATTCTTCGATTGGTGCAGAACAAACCATAGCCATAATGGGCATAATCGCTGCGATCGACTCTTTTCTTGGAACGAAGTTCGATTAAGCTGTTGGCTATTCCTCAAGTGGCTCTCAAAGTTCCACATTCTTGAGGAAAAAGTGAGGAAACGCTCCATTGTGAGTCTCAGGGGGAAATGCACATGAGGAAGGTTCGTCGCATGAGGAAGGTTTGTTGTGAGAGGATGACGATGCTTGTCTGTCTGGTGTCGTTGGCATTTCCTGCCGTTGTGGTCGCGCAGTACGGCGATATCAGCGACTTGAAAATTGCGAAACCGCAAGACAAGGTGGACGTGCCTAGCACACCGGCTCCCAAAGACGCCATCGTGTTGTTCGACGGAAAGAATTTGGATGCGTTTGTCAAACGCGACGGTAAAAGTCCTCCGACGTGGAAACTGGTTGAGGGCGGAGCAGTTCAAGTGGCAGGAGGCGATATCATCACCAAACAGAAATTCGACGGTTCTTTTCTGCTCCATGTCGAATTTCGTGTGCCGTACATGCCCAAAGCCGCGGGGCAGAAACGGGGGAACAGTGGGGTGTACGTGCAAGGTCGTTATGAGGTGCAGATCCTAGATAGTTATGGGCTGGAAAGCAAGAGCAATGATTGTGGCGCAATCTATGAAGTCGCTGCTCCGTTGGTGAATGCGTGCAAAGCCCCCACGATTTGGCAGAGCTATGACATTGAGTTCCATGCACCTAAGTTCGAGAATGGGAAAAAGGTGGAACCTGCACGGATGACGGTTTATCACAACGGAATCA
>CALEEC010000430.1 GCA_937949245.1 uncultured Gemmataceae bacterium
GCCCGAAGATCGGCCTGATCCACTTTGGCATTGGTTGGTCAACGATGCCCCCGTAGTGTCAGGACGGCATCCGCTCCATTTTTATCACGGCGACCTCGGGGCACGTTGCTGGACCGAACGCGATACCGCATCCTACTACGACCCCGCTTTCCACGCCGGTTATCCCAAGACGCCGGTCTTCGACAGTGGCTGCCGACCGACGGAAATCTGTCAGTATCTCGGCCTTGGTCCTAGCAACCCGGCGGCGTACAAACTCGCTTTGGCCGGCATCTGCGCTGCCGTGCCGGGGTTGCTGATCGGCACGCTCCGCGGTATGGGGCAATCACCAGCTTGTGCCTGCTTGGCAGGGGCCATCGGAATGTGGGTCTGGTGGTCCGAACCTGTGCGTCAACGCTTCGAGGCCGGCGATGTCGATCTGCTGTTGGCTAGCCTCTGTGTGCTGTTGCATCTCGGTTGGTTGATCCGTTTCTATCACTCCCCCAGCCCCGAAAGCTGGCTGATGCTCACGCTCACCGCAACGGTCGGCTGGTATGCCCATCCGTTGATGTGGCTGGTCGGTATGCCCTTCGCCGGGGGGTTCTATCTGTGCGTGGCCCTGCGGCGCGGTCCCGAATGGCACCTCGCTTGGTGGGTGATGGCCACGACTGCTTTTGCGGTCAACGCCGACTGGCTGAGCGATTGGAGCCGATTTTGGTGGCTTCGCTTACCTTTGTTGAACGAGGCGTCGGCCCAATTTTCCCTGTGGTCGTTCTTCACCCACGATGCCGCGGTTTTGCAGGTGTTGTGGACCTCGCAACCGATCAACGGACTGGTGATTCTCTGCGGATTGGTCGGTATCGTCTGTCTGCTGCTGACCCGGCAGGGGTTAGCGGCTTTGCTGTTTGGCACGGCCCTGCTGTTGGCTTTGATCGCGGTTCGCTGTGCCCAGGTGTGGCATCCGCTAAAAGACCTCGGTCCCAATCGTTTGTTGCCTTTAGCTTGTCTGACGGCGGCCGCGCCGTCTGCCGTGGCACTGACTCAAGTGACGCGGTGGTTGGTGCCGCAACGGATGCTTCGTCGCGTCGGCATCGCGGCGGGGTTGCTGGGACTGGCTTCGGCCATCGGGTTGGGACAATTGAGCGAAACCGAATACCAGACCCTCAGCGTGCATGTTCGGCCGCTGCGGTTGGGATTGGATCAGAACCAACAACAGATCGTCGCTCGCCTGCGCGAACAGACGACGGACGCGGGCCGCATTCTCTGGGAAGACGCTCGCTTCGCCGAGACCGAACCGCACTGGACCCCTTTGTTGCCCCAACGGACCGGCCGGCATTTCCTCGGTGCCCTCGATCCCGATGCCGGCATCGAATATGCCTACGCGCGCCTGATGGAAGGCCGACTCGCCGGCCGACCCTTCCTCCAATGGAGCGAAAGCGAATGGCAACGCTTCTGTCAGCGCTACAACGTCGCTTATGTGGTCGCTTTTCATCCCGACAGTTTGCGGCGCTTACGCGCCAGTGCGTCGATGCGCGAAGTCGGGCCGTTGGGCCAGGATGGACCACGAACGCTGACGCTGTTCGCCGTCCGGCGATCGCCTCGGTGGTTCCTCAGGGGCCAAGGCATCGTCAAACAACTCGATTGGCAGCGGATCGCTTTAGCCGATGTCGAGCCGGACCAAGGCGAAGTGGTTCTCAGTCTGCATCACCTCGACGGCTTCCGCGTCTCGCCCAGTTTCGTGCAGATCGAACGCGACCTCGACCCTTACGACCCGATTCCCATGATTCGCCTGAAGTTGCCGCGTTCCGTGGCCCGCTTAACGCTCACTTGGGACAATCGGTGATGTCTGCCCCTTCAGCTTCGAGCATGGTGGTGTGCCTCAACTGGACTTTTTGGCCCCGGTCATACGTCCGACCCACGACGTCGGTGAATAACTGGCCAAGCGTTCGCTGAGGGTCGGTTCTTGTTCGTCCGGTCCCTTGCTGCCGCGTAAGGTCGCTAGGGTAAACTCGCTGATGATGATGACGAATAAGATCCAGATCAACGGTCGCCAATATTCGTCCCTTTGCTTGGGGGTGACCGGTGGATCAGCAGCAGAGACGAAGCCATCGAAAAAAGTCAGCCGTGTCGAGGAGAGGCATTCTTGGATTTTCGGTTCGGCCAGGGTAGCGATTTCGGCTTCTTCGGCCGTGAGGTTGACCGCAAAGGCCAACGAGGCCATCTTCCCCGAATCGCGTAAGCTGCGTAGTTCTACCGCGTAATAGCCGCGTTCGTCGGTTTTCTCGAAGACCCCGACTTCGCGGATGCCGGCCCGCTCGAAGCGGATCGCGGTGAGACCGGCATCGCCCGGTACGGTCACTTCGCCTTGAACGGGTGCCCACGAACCGCTGACGGAAAATCGGGCCACAGCTCCGGCCGGCACGACGATCGGCCCCTCGGCCTCGGCACGACGTTGAGCATGCGTGACCAGTCGGAGCATCATCGGCACGAATTCGACGCCATTGGAGGGGAAATTCGTCCATTTCGCGTTGACCGGGAACGAAGCCAAAATCACGCTCCCTTCCCCAAAACGGCCTTCGACCAACGCCGGTGAGCCGTCGCTGTAACGGAGCAACGGTAGTACCTCCGCGGCCACGTTGTCTTTGCCTTTGCCCGCCGTCAGGGGGAAATGGCGTTTGATCGCTACCCGCTCGAAGTATTTCTGGTCGTCGTCGGTGTCGAACACCGAGAATACCGGATTCGTCAACGAATCGATACGCAACCGGCGGAAGGTCGCTTCATTCTCGGGATCGCCGACGGCGGGAGCCAATTCTAGACCGATCAGTTTGTCTTTCTGCGGCGGCGGTTGTGGGAAAAACTGCGTATTGTACACCTGCGGCTGGACGCGATCGCCGGGGAAGATCAGCAGTCCCCCCCCATCGGCGACGTAATCGCGCAGCCACCCGAAGTGCGTGGCATTCAGTTGGCCGCAGTTGGCCAACACGATCACGCTGGCTTCGCGGATCTTGCGTTCGGTCAGTTGGGCTTCGGCAATGTCTTCGATGTCCAACGCTTGGGCCAGCTTCGCGTTGCCTGGGTTCGTCTCGGCGGGAGGAGATTTCGGCTCAGGGCCCGAGGCGGAACGGGGGATCACTGACAAAGCGGCACGCAGGAACAGCGTCTCGTTCTCCAACGGGTCGGGACTCGGCTGACCATTGACCAGCAACACTTTCACCCGCGGGCGAACGTGCAGCGTGAACAGGTACTCGTTGTCGGCGGGGAAAGCGTCGCGGCTATCCGAACCGCCTTGGTTCAGCGAAACACGGTACGCCGCACGCAACAATCCCGGTTCCTGCAACGTCAACGGCGGGAAACGTACATCGACGATGTGATCATTCGCTCCCTCTTTGCGAGCCGGCAAGGTGACGATCCGTCGTGCTTCGCCGACTTCCTTTTCGCCGAGGAACAGTCGCACCGTGGCTTCTTGGCGGTTGCTGGAGTAGTTAATCACCCGCGCCGTCAGACTGATCGGCAGGCCGACGATGGCTGGTTCACGCCCAGGCGCCAGTCCGACCACTGCGACGTTCGCATCGGTTTCTTGCACTCCGGTGCGGACGAACACCACAGGCAATTGTTCCGGCAGATATTTTTGCAATTCCTGACGCGAGCGATCGTCGATGCGAAATTCCCCCAGCTTGGCACTGCCGGCCGAGCGAAATTCGTAAAACGACGACGTCTGGGCATCGGTGAAGAAGTAGACAACGGGGTTGGCCAAAGGTTCCGCTTCGGGGCCGAACAAGGCCATCAGAGCGGCGAAGAGGTTGGCTCGCGTTGGGCTGGTACGCAACTGATCGATGCGGGCCGCGATGCCGGCCGCGGTGGGGGTGAAGCTCTTAAACACGATCTCGGGCTTGCCCGCGACCCGTACTAAGGTCACCCGGTCATCGGCCGACAGTTGCTCGGCGACAGCTTTCGCCGCTTTCTTGGCCCGATCCAAGCTCGACTCCCCAGCCGACACCCGATCCATACTCGCCGAGCAGTCGATCAGCAACAGCACTTGTCGCCCCGCCCCGGCTTTCCCCTGGTCGAACAGAGCATTGGTCTGCTGCACCACCGGACGCATCACGGCCAAGATCAGCAACAGAACGAACAGCGTGCGGAGAAACGCCAACAGCGCTTCCAAAAACTGCGTGCGCCGACGTTGTTGCACATAGCTATCGAACAGAAAGCGATAGGTACTCAACTCGACGGTGCGTAGGCGTTGCAGCGTTAGCAGGTGCAACAAAATCGGAATGGCCGCTAACGGCAACAGCACCAACAAGCCGGCGTGAACGAACGTGATGGATTGCAGCAACGACCACATAGTTTAGCCGAGCCTTGCTCGTTTCTCGAGGTAGCCCGCGAGAAACTGATCGTAGGGATCTTGGGTGTTGGCCAATTGATAGCTGATGCCTCGCTCGAAGCAAGCGGATTGCACTCCTTCGAGGAACTGCTGCATCCGAGCCAGATAACGGGCACGGACGCTTTTGGCATTGGTCACGACGCGGCCGGCTCCTTCCATGTCTTGAAACCGCGTTAGCCGATCGTAGGGGAAGGTCAGTTCGGCTTCGTCCAGGGTGTGGAAGACGATCACTTCATGATGATCGTGGCGAAAATGTTGCAGCCCGTCGGCCACCGCGGCCGGTTCGTCGATCAGATCGCTGATGACGATGATCAAACCACGGCGTTTGATGCGCTCCGCAACTTCGTGCAAGACTTTGCCGACGTCGGTATCGCCGCTGGCCGCTTCGGGTTCCAGGAGGTCCAGAACGCGGCGAAACTGCGTCGGCCGGGCTTTGGGCGGAAGATAGCTGCGGATACCGCTGTCGAACAAGACCAGCCCCACTGCATCGTTCTGCTTGAGCATCAAGTGAGTCAGCGCCGCGGCCAAGTAGCTGCCGTACTGCAACTTACTGAGCTTGCCACTTTGGAAAGCCATCGACCGCGAACAATCCAACAGGATGTAGCCGCGAAGATTGGTTTCGTCCTCGAAGAGTTTGACGTGGTATTTGTCGGTACGGGCCAGGATTTTCCAATCGATCGAGCGGATTTCGTCCCCCGGCACGTAGGGCCGATGATCGAGGTATTCGACCGAAAAGCCGTGATACGGACTGCGATGCCGCCCCGTGAGGAAGCCTTCGACCACCTGCCGGGCAATCAGTTCGAGATTGCCCAGCCGAGTCAGGCCATCGGGATCGAAAAATTTGGCGCACATGGGGGTTCGCTCTCAGCAATGGACCGATCAGCGCAGTGTTTGCGGGAGGGTGTCGAAGAGTTTTTCGACGATGTGATCGGTGGTCACGCCATCGGATTCGGCGCGGAAGTTGGTCGCTAAGCGATGCCGCAGAACCGCGGGGGTGACGGCACGCACGTCGTCGATCGAGGCATTGACCCGGCCATCGAGCAGCGCATTCGCCTTGGCTCCCAGCAGGATCGCTTGACAGGCTCGCGGACCGGCTCCCCACGAGAGATATTTCTTGACGAAATCCGGGGCTTCGCTGCTGCCGGGGCGAGTCGCTCGCACCAACCGAACCGCATACGACGACACCGTTCGGCCGACGATCACTTTACGCACCACCTTTTGGATCTCCAGAATCCGTTCGCGATTCAGGATCGGCTCTAAGACAGGGAGCGTCCCGGAAGTGGTGTTCTCGGCAATTTGCAGTTCTTCCTCGAAGCTAGGATAATCGACGATGATTTTCATCATGAAGCGATCCAGTTGCGCTTCCGGCAGCGGGTAGGTGCCTTCTTGTTCGATGGGGTTTTGCGTCCCCAGCACTAGGAAGGGTTTTTCCAACGGATAATCGACCCCAGCAATGGTGACCTTGTACTCCTGCATCGCTTGCAATAATGCCGCTTGCGTCTTGGGAGGGGTCCGGTTGATTTCGTCGCCCAAAATGATGTGGCCGAAGATGGGGCCTTTGACGAACTTCATGCGCCGTCGCCCGGTGCCTTCCTCCTCTTCAAGAATTTCTGTCCCAGTGATGTCCGAAGGCATCAGGTCAGGAGTGAATTGGATGCGTTTGAAGCTCAGCGACAGCAATTGGGCGATGCTAGAGATCATCAGCGTCTTCGCCAAGCCGGGCACGCCTTCGAGGATGCAGTGCCCTTGGCAGAACAACGCGAGTAACACTTGCTTCAACACGTCGGTTTGGCCCACGATGACCCGTTGCAGTTGCTGGGTCATCTGCTGATAGACTTGGGTCAACCGCTCCGCGGCGCGCAAGTCAGCTTCTTCGACACTAGGCGTGGATGCGGCACTAGACATGCAAAACCTCGGCGGCCTCATCTAGGGGCAGGGTAGGCATTCGATTGGCCATGAGGGTATCGTATGGACGAACGTCCGTCAACGGTGCAGTGGCTAAAAACCTGCCATTTCGCGGCTCATCCCGCCGCATCGATCGGAGGCTGAAACACCCGCGGACTGGCGTCCGCGGATCCTATCGTCACGCAACAATCCTTGGAGCCGACGACGCCCGTCGTCGGGTGGTTTCTCACTCCGGCTACCCACGTCTGCCGGCTCGCCTAGTTTCTGAAACTCCATCGACTGACGGCGCTGGTTCAGGCCGAGATCGCGACGCCGTCGAGCAAACGGTTCCAACGTCGGCCGGGGCGTGCCTTCCAGGCTCCTTGGTGATAGACATATCCCAGCAGCAACGGCACCGCGAGGGTGGCTTCGGCAAACACCATCTGCTCGTAGGCCAGATCGACCTTGCCCCAACTCGACGCTTCTTTCAACGTGCTGCCCGATAAGGCCCCATCGCGGACGTCGGCCACGGTCACTTGCACGGCGTAGCGGTGCATCGGCACTTCGTGACCCAACAACTCGGCCGCGACGACGACATCTTGGGCGAAGTTCTTGGGCACGCCCCCGCCGATCATGAACAAGCCCGTTGTGGGATTCGCGATCTTCAATCGGGTCAACTCATGGAAATCTTTCGCACTATCCAAGGCCAGTTTCGGGCTTTCGCCACGGAAGTGCTGGTGCGCTACCAAGCCAAAGCCGGCCGAGCAATCGGAGAATGCCGGGCAGAAGATCGGCACGTCGGCTCGGTAGGCTTCGTAGACGATGCTATCGCTGGTTAGGCAGCCGTGGTTGTCGAGGTATTCGCCCATGCAGCGAATGAACTCCCGCGAAGAGTAAGGACGCGGTTCCAGGCGATCGGCGATGCGTCGAATGGTGTCGTCGCATTCGCGAAGTTGGTCTTCGTCGATCAGGGTATCGTAGATGCGGTCGATGTGCAGTTCGCGCAATTCGGCATCGAACATGCCGCTACGGAGTTTCTCGTCGCCGATGTAGTGTCGGAACCCCAGAGCCTCGAAGAAGTCTTGATCGACGATGTTGGCTCCGGTGGAGACGATGGCATCAACCATGTGACAACGGATCGCCTGCGTGAACACCTTTTTCAAACCAGCACTGATGAGCGAACCGGCCAAGCACAGGATCACGCCACAGTCGGGATCTGCGATCATCTGTTGGGTAATGTCCGCGGCGCGGGCCAGATCTCG
>CALEEC010000431.1 GCA_937949245.1 uncultured Gemmataceae bacterium
GTGTAGGGGTCGTAGGCTTTCCCCAGGAAGCCGGCAGTGCCGCCCTTGCCGACGACATTCGATTCTTGCAATGGCCGCGGCAGCATCACAAACGGCAGCATCGGCACTTCGACCGGTTTGAGGCGGATGATTTGCGAACCAAAGTTGGGGAAGTCCTTGGGGTCCGGCGGTTCAAGTTGGCCCGAGGCCGACACTTTGTCCGTGGTGTAGCCGGTCATCATCTGATAGATCGCGGCCGTGTGATTGAACAGTCCATTGGGGGAGTAGCTCATCGAACGGATCAGAGTGAACTTGTCGTTGACCTGTGCCAGTTTCGGCAAGATCTCGGTAAATTTCACGCCGGGCAGTTTGGTCGAGATGCTCGAAAAGGCGCTACGGACATTGTCCGGGACGTTATCCTTGGGATCCCACAAGTCAATGTGGCTGGGGCCACCTTGCAGATATACCAGAATGATGCTCTTGGCCTTGCCGAAGCCGCTGGTCGCTTTGGCTGCCGCAGATGCGGACTTGGCTTGCAATTCAAACATGGTGCCCAGCGACAGGCCGAACAATGTCGAACCACCGACACGCAGCAAATCACGCCGCGACATGTTCAGTTTCGGATCGCAGGTATCGTTACCGCCCGATCGTGCAGGAATTACGAGCATTGCGTCAGCTCCTGTGTAGAAAAGGGGGATGAGTTCTGAGTTATTTTGCAGGATTCCGAGAGGTCGAGAAACCCAATTCTTCGCCTCTCGGACCGAGGGTTGTCACTGTGGTGGCGCGATTACCGATTGAACAAGAACGCCGGGCTATTGATCAGTGCCCAAGCGATGTCTTGTGCCCCGGTCAAGCGAGGGTTGGTCAGGAGTTTGGTGCTTTGTTCCACGTCGCGCTTCAGTTGCGCCAACAGCGGATCTTCGGGCACCGGCCGCGACACTTCCGCGAGGATGGTTCGTAGTTCGACCAACTTCGGATCGACCGGCAACGGTTGCCGAGCAACGTTCAGGGTCTGATTCAGCTTCGCCAATTCGGCATCGTTGGCCCGGATGTAACGGGTGAGCAAAGCCGTCTCTTTGGCATCGCGTTGAGCCGCCGGTTTGCTCAAGATAGCACGGTAAACCGGCGAGAGACCCAACGGAAGAGGCGGTTTCGTCTTGGTCACCGAGACACGGAATCGGCCCAACGCCCATTCGCCCTGCGCGTAATTTTGCGTCAGCTTAATGGTCAATGTGGTTCCACCGGCATAACCCACCGGGGTCTTCGTTTCAAAGATGGCCCAGTGCGGCATTCCGCTGTGCGGCGCGATGGCCCAGCCTTTGTTGTTGTTCGGAGAGCCGTCGATGGTGCCATTGATGTCAAAGCCTTGTTGGGTGAAGTTGACCTTGGCATTGTGCAAGGCAACTTGCATGCTGTTCTTAGCATCCACTTTCGACTGCGCTTGGACGGTGAACTGATTCAGGACAAAGTTGCCATCGGCAGCACGCCCAGGGCCGTCTTTCGGCAACCGAGCATCCGGTAGCAATTCCAGGCGAATGCCGGTGATTTCCGTCAGATCCGTTTCCGCGGTGAAGGTGTAAGTCATACGAGCGGGTTTGCCTTCCACGAAGACGGAGCCATCTTCCATCACCGTCGCTTTGGAATCTTTCGGCACGATCACGTTGGTGGGTTTCAGCACGATCCATTCGGCTTCTGGGAACGCCATCTTCTCCAGGGCCGCGATTTGTTGGCCAATCTTGGCCTCGTGAGCTTTGACTGCGTTCTCGGCCGCCGCGATGCGTTCCTGACGGGCCTTCTCGTCCGCGGCCACCTTCGGAGCGATCGCTTTCTCGTAGGCTTCCAGTTCCTCTTTTGCTTTCGCGATGGCTTCGATTCGGGCTTTCTCCTGCATTTCGCGGATGGGCACCACTTCGATTTCGCGTTTCTTCAAGGCTTCGGTCAACTTTGCATGATCGGCCGCCGGAGCACGCAAGGCATCGAGCACTTTGTTCAGCTCTGCTGGTGTTGCAGGGCGGTTGAGGATGCGTAGGAACAACTCTTGAACCAACTTGGTGTCGTCTTTCTCCTGAGCCACCAATTTAGCCAGTTCGTTGTTCGGATCGTTGATTGCATCGGCGATCGTTTGGCCGTTGATCAAAGCCATCACCGGTCCCAATTGCAAGGTACTAGTGCGTTCGCACTCACAAGCACTCTCGCGAGCGGGACGACCGAATGCACCGAGGAAGCCCCCAGGGAGTTCGATTCCTGAGTCGGGAAGTTCCGCAGCCCGGGTTCCGGGGGGAACGCCAGGGATTTTGGACTGGGCACCGAGCACCTTGTGAACCGCATCGTAAAGCACTTCGGCCGGCAGGCGGCGTGCGATCGATCGCGAGAAATTGGTGCGATCGTCTTCGTTCCACTTGTTAGCGACCACCGAGAGCTGATAGGTCCGCGACGACACGATCAGCCGTTGAATGTGACGGACATCGAAATTCGAGCGGATGAACTCCTCGGTGAGATAGTCCAACAATTCGGGATTGGTGGGGGGATTGCCGGCACGGATGTCGTCGATCGGTTCAATGATGCCGACACCGAACAGGTAGCCCC
>CALEEC010000432.1 GCA_937949245.1 uncultured Gemmataceae bacterium
CCGCGTCATGCGGTCGTTGTCGAAAACGACATTACATTCGCCAAAGTGGGCGATCAGGAATTGCAACTGGACTTGGCGCGACCGAAAGACCTTCCGGGACCATTCCCCGCCTTGGTGTTCATCCACGGCGGTGGTTGGCGTGCCGGGAGTCGGCACCATTTACGCCCGCAAATCAAAGATTTTGCCGCTCACGGTTTCGTCTGTGCCACGGTCAGCTATCGCTTGGCACCGCAGCATCCGTGGCCTTGTCAGATCGAAGATTGCAAGACCGCAGTTCGCTTCTTGAAAGCAAACGCGGCGAAGTATCACATTGACCCGAAACGATTTGGAGCGATCGGATATTCTGCGGGAGGGCATCTATCTTGTTTGTTAGGCGTGATGGACAAACAAGATGGCCTCGAAGGCAAAGAATATCTCGATCAGTCGAGCAAAGTGCAGGCGGTCGTCTCCTTCTTCGGCCCTACCGATTTCTCGCTCTACGCCAAGGATGAGTCGGCGCAAAAGAGTTTCTTCATCCCGTTGCTTGGGGCATCCTTCCAAGAGAAGCCTGAGTTGTATCGCCAAGCCTCGCCCATAGCCTATGTTCGCAAGAATACCGCCTCGTTCCTCTTTTTCCACGGCACCCGCGATCCGTTGGTGCCTATTGAGCATTCCCATCGAATGGCCGCGAAGTTGAAAGAGATGGATAGCAAAGCCGAAGTTTATGTCCTCGAAAACTACGGCCATGGCTGGGGGGGCGAGAAACTACAAGAAACCCTCGCAAAGTCGCTGAAGTTTTTCAAGGAAACTTTGGGCCAATGAACGCTAGGCCAATCCTTGCCCCTTCTGCTCCAGTTCCAACCGCCGAACTTCCCCCTACGCGGAGCCAAGGGGGAGGGTGGTTCACTTGGTGCTTGCTCGTCGGCCTGCTCGGCACGACGATCTGGGCGCATGGTTGTCATCAGGGCGGGCATGAGGTCGATTTGGAACCGATCGTGATGCCTTGGCAGCCGCTGCGCCAGCGGCTAACTAGCGAATTACCTTGCGCCGCTCCCCGCCTCAGCAAATTGCCTTACGCCGCCCCCCCGTCTCAGGGGAATGACCACGGCAATCATCGCCTATCCCACCAACTGGAAGAATAGTTCCTCAAGATCGGGTTGGGAATAGCGTTGCCGCAACTCGTCTAGTTGGCCACATTCGAGGATTTTTCCTTGATGCATGATGGCCACACGATCGCACAATTTTTCGACTTCACGCATGATGTGCGTGGAAAAGACGATGCATTTTCCACGATTGCGGAGTTTCGCGATCTCCAACAGCACTGCCCGTTGCACCAGCACGTCTAACCCTGCTGTCGGTTCATCGAAAATCAACACCGGTGGATCGTGGACCAAGGCACGGGCAATCGATACTTTCTGTTTCATCCCCGTGCTCATGCGTGCGCCCAACATGTTGCGAAAATCATTCATTTGCAAGGTGGCAAAGAGATTTTCCATCCGTTCCCGCAGGCTATCTCCGTTCAAACCATGCAGTCTGCCGTAATATTCGACCATCTCCCAGGCGGTCATGCGATCGTAAACGCCGGTGTTGGCCGACAGAAAACCGATCTGATGCCGTACTTGGCTTGCTTGCGTGACGACATCGTATCCCACAATTCGCGCCGTGCCACTGGTGGGCCGCAGTACCGTGCATAACATCCGCAACGTGGTCGTCTTGCCGGCACCGTTCGGCCCTAATAGACCGAACACTTCCCCAGGTTGGACGGTGAAATTGATCGAGTCCACCGCGGTCACCCATTGGCCGGATTTGCTGCGGAATAATTTGCTCAGTCCGGTTACTTCAATCAGGGGATTGGTTTTCGTTTCAGAATCCAAGTCGAGATCTCCATCAAAGCTGTAGGCGAAAAGGTTTCTTCGATTTGGTTGTACTCGCTGACCGCTCCGGTTGAGCAAGTTTGGAACAGATGGTTGAGCCCTTTCAATTCCTTGACGGTCACCTCAGAATTGCCGGATTTTTTCCCAGCCTCCGCGATGCCGGCAAGGTTTTCCTTGGCTCGGACTTGCACATCCTTTTCCCCGTTGAGAGCCAGAATGGGGCAACGCACTTTCTGCAACACCGCTTGCGGATCGTACCGCAGAAAATAACGAAACCACGGCGTGGACAATTGCTCTATCGCTTGAGCAGTCAATAATTTACGGTTTTTCTCCACTTCCCGACGAAGTTCCTGAGGCAATTCGGCGATGGCTTGGTCGAGGCTTTCGTTCATGCGTTGTCGCAACTCTGGGTTGGATAGGTCACTTTGGGCCAGAGCGATCCATTGCCGCATGATTTTCACGAAGGCGTCGATGTGAACCGGCGTTTCTCCTTCGGATCGCAGCACGGCGATTTGTTGTGCCAGCAGAAGTTCCCCAGTAGACTCTCCAGGACCGGCTAGCAAGACGATGTAGGCAATGTCCGATGCTCCGGCGGCCACCAACGGAGCGATCATCCCCCCCTCGCTGTGACCAATCAGGCCGATCCGTCGAGCATCGATGTCTGGCCGGGTCCGCAGAAAATCGACGGCAGCACGCGCATCGGTGGCGAAGTCGGCGGTCGTTGCGGTATCGTGACGTCCCGTCGATTGACCGACCCCACGATCGTCATAACGCAGCACAGCAATTCCTTGGCGGGTCAGATGATCGGCAAGCACGAGAAACGGTTTATGTCCCAACAACGTCTCATCGCGATCGTGCGGCCCCGACCCCGAGATCAGCACCGCAGCTGGGAACGGGCCGGTGCCCTGGGGCAAAGTCAGCGTCCCGGCCAAACGATGCCCCCCACCTTTCGGATTGACAAACTGCACTTCCTCTTCCCGATAGGGGTAGGGCTTTTTTGGATGCTGCGGCCGATTCACCGTCGAGAACGCCTCGACGCGTTTTAAGTGCAGCGGAAAACTCTGCCCTGCTTGCTCCCAACGGCCGATCAGAGTCGCTTTCTTGGCATCGAGTACCGCGGGGAACGCCGCTTGAAACGCGGGGAGTTCCACTCGCAGTTTCGGTTCGGCAAAATCGATCCGGGGGATCGGCAGATTGTTCACTCCTTGGTCGATGCTGTGCAGTTTGCCTGTCCAAGAGCCATCCGCGTTTTGGGAAAATTCCATGCCTAATCGCAATTCCAGCTTGCCGACTTTGAGTTTACCTTCCCATTTTCCCGTCAGCGGCAAGGGAGGCGTTTGAGCCTGGCCACTTGCCCCCATCACGGCCAGCACGAGCATCAGCAAGTTCCGCCCCAGGTTCATCGCCGTTCCTCTCGTGGCCAAAGTCTCTTGGGATGTCTTGGGGCATTCTATGCCGTCCAACGATTCCCGGTAGCGAAGTTCTCTCTTTTCTGCCAAACTGGCTATTTGGGAGATTGCCGACCGTGCGCCGACCAGCTTCAATAGATTTTAGGGAGGCGGTGCCACCGGAAACTACCATCCGGCAGAGTCCGTGGTTCGGG
>CALEEC010000433.1 GCA_937949245.1 uncultured Gemmataceae bacterium
AGTTTTCCGAGGAGGATTTTCGTCGCCGGGTGGAATGGGGCCGGGTTGCTGCGGCGGCATGCGATGCTATCTCTCCCAGTGGCAACCACTTGGTCGATTGGGATCCGCACCGCGTTCGGGTAGTGCCGTATTGGCTCCAAGCTCGACCTGGCCAGTTGGTACGGCTTCGTTTGGAGATCGATAATCCGCGGAATGTCCGGCATCGCAGCGAGGTGCGCCTCGATGGCCGGGGCTTGGTGCAAGATCAGCAGTGGTCGATCGATGTACCTCCCGCCGGGAAGCAAACCCGCGATTTCACGCTGATCGCTCCCGCGACCAAGGGCCGACACATCTTCATCGTGCGGGAACTCCCCGATTCTACCGATGGATTCGTCGCGATCGATGTCGAATGATCGATCTGAAGGGAATACGGGAGGAGCGATACCGCAGGGGATGCGGAAGAATCGATGCCGAAGGGAATTCGGTGGGATGTCAAAGGCTGGATGTCGAAATTCGGATGAGGTGGATGTCGAAGGAATTCGATGGGTTTCTCTTTCATCTGGAAAGGTGTTCGTTCGATGGCCGTCAGTACCACGCGCAACGTCATTGGAGTGATCGTCCTGATCGGACTGAGTATCGGGGCTTACTTCGTCTGGTCGAAGAAAATCAAGGAAAACCGCGAAGCTCGGGAATACAACGCGGGGAAGATCGTGGAATCGATGGAGGATGAAGCAGCTTCCGATCGCCGGCTCGGCGAACCGATCCCCGTCAAGACCAAACCGGCAACGCCCCTGAACAAGAAAAAGACCGAGCCAAACACTCCCGTGCCGCCGACCCAAGGCGAACGCGCCGGGGAGAAAGCGACTGCGGTTCCAGCTCCAGCGATGAAAACCGACGGTCCCTGACCCTCAGCGGTTTCAACACGCAGCGGTTTCGACCCGAAGGGGTTCGACAAACAGCGGTTTCGGGCAAACTGTGGTTTCAGCACGCGAGGGCAGTGTGCTGGGATCGCGCGACCTAGGGCTGAGCTACAGAGCCACAGAGGGAGCCTCGGGGGGAGCCGGTTCCCTGCCGAGACAGCATAATCGTTACTATCGGCCTAGCTTTCGGCAGATTCGGCGCAAAAGATGTCAAGAACCGCGTTTTTTCGGCGCCAGGAGGCATACGATTACCAACGGACGGAGACACCGCACCTTCTGTAAGCGAGATGGAACCATGAACGCAATCTTCCTAAGCCTATGCCTGACAGCGGGAACAACAGGGCAAAATTTCCGGCCGTTGTTGCCGCCACCACAACCGGTCCCCGCGGCACGCTTCGTGCCGGTGCAATCCCCCGCCCCAGCGCCGTCGATCGGCGCACCGACTCCATCTCCCGATCAACTATTGCTGCCGCAAACCCCTCCTCCGGGAGCTGCTCCGGTTTTGCCTCCCCCAGCAGCGCCGCTGCCTCCGGGAAGTGTGGTGCCCGTGCCGGTGGTTCCGGTGGTGCAACGGCCCCTGACGCTTCAGGAATTCAAAAATGTCTTCACGCCGGTGCCGGGAACGCATCAAGTGACATTCGTGCATCCGTGGACCAAACGCCCTGTCGATGTCAACTTCCAATTGCCGCCGGGGTATCCGAAAGTGAAGGCAGGTTTGAGAACCTTACGGTTTGATTACGGCAAACGCGAGGTAGAACTGATCTTTCGCATCGGCGGTGCGGTCGATGTTCGCTATCATTGACGATGGCTCCGCGACGCTCGCCGAGGATCGGAACGGAGGTGCGGGCCTCGATGACCCTACTATACCGGTCATCGAGGCTTGTTGCGTTGTGCGGGGACAGTAGACAGCGAACGAGTCACGAGTCGACGCATGAGTCTCAGCGAATCGCAATTGGCCGACTGTCGAGCGGCTGCCGTCGAAGCAGCTCGGCTGGGGGCCGAAGTGTTGGAATATTGGCAATCGCGTTTTGAGGTCCGCGAGAAAGGCTACGCGGATCTGGTTACTGATGCCGACCCCGCTGCGCAACGGGCCATCCAAGAGTTTCTGCACCAAACCTTTCCGCAGCATGGTTTTTTGGGCGAAGAACAGGCGCACGGCCCCGATGCCCAAGAAGGGGGGCTTCGACTTCCTCCCGATGCTCCGCCGACGTGGATCGTCGATCCGCTAGATGGCACGGCTAACTATGCCCACGGTTGCCCTTTCTACTGCGTGTCGATCGGTTTATGGGATGCGGGGGAATTGGTGGTCGGCGTGATTCACGATCCGCGGGCTAAGGAAGTATTCTCAGCGGCCAAAGGCCAAGGGGCGACGCTCAACGGCAAGCCGATCCGCGTCTCGCCGATTTCCCAACTCCGCTACGCGTTGATTTCCACGGGCTTTCCCCCCGATCCGAACAAGCAACGTCGCAATCTGGATGCCTGGCAAATGTTCTCCTATCGTGCGCAAGCCTTGCGGCGTACCGGATCGACAGCATTAAACCTCGCTTATGTGGCTGCGGGCCGTTACGATGCCTATTGGGCATACGATAATTTCGTCTGGGACGTTGCGGCCGGGGTGGTATTGGTGCAGGAAGCCGGCGGAGTGGTTTCGCGCGTCAACGGCGAGCCGTTTGACCCATTTCTCAGCGATTTGTTGGCCAGCAATGGGCAAATTCAAGCCGAGATGCTCGCCGGATTGCAGGAGATCGGTGCAACGTAATCGACCTGCTGCCCAGGCATTGGCCTAGATTTTTGCCAACCGCTCCAGTCGTGACCGAGCAACGGGCGTTAGCCCGCCGTGGAAGTCGAGACGGAACGAGATGATATTTTTGCCATTACCGAGCGGCGGGCGTCAGCCCGCCGTGCTGGTCGAGACGAAACAAGATGATATTTTTGCTGGTGACGCGGCGAGTGTTGACACTGGGAGGACACGGCGAGCTAACGCCCGCCACTCGGGGGGGCTTGCTTGGTTCAGGGGAAGCGAACGATCAGATATGCGTTCGCGGTTGCATAGTTGTACACCTCCGACAAATACACCGCAGCGTCGGCCGTCAAGGTGAGCCAATTGCAACAGTCATAGTGGAGCAATAACCGGAAATTGTGATAGGTGTATGACTGATTGTCCACCGCGATGCCATATTGCAGGCCATACCAGCACTGGTTTGCATGAGCGAAATAGTCGCGGCTGAGCCAGTGTTTCCATTCGATGCGTGCCTCGGTCAGGGCGAAACTGGTAGGGCTGAAGTAGGGATGGATGGTGCCGAACAAGAAGTTGGCATCCGGTGGATCGGTGGGGAAAACACTTGCTTGGGCATAGGCCATGTAGAGGAACTTCAGGATAAACTTCAGTTCCTTGGGGGCAAAGGTCAGGTTCACTTCAGAGTAGAGGTCGAATTGATTCAGATTGTTGTTGTCGGAGTATGCCCCGAAACGATAGGTGCCACCGAAGCCCCACAATCGCGTCGGTTTCGCGTCAGCCCCGGCCCAGATGCCGAAACGATAGATGTCT
>CALEEC010000434.1 GCA_937949245.1 uncultured Gemmataceae bacterium
CCCAAGCAAAGGTGAACGGTAAGCTCCCCAGTGCGGGAGGGCCATCTCGACAGTTGGTTCCCAAGGGCACAGGCGAGGAACGGCGGCGCGACGCATGCTCTCTGCGAGAGGTCGGCGAAATGCGTGGGGCAGGCGAAATGCGCCGAGCAGGAGGAACATGCGAAACGGGCGAAACGCGGCCAATGCATCCCCCCGCTCACGTTCGTGGGAGGCATCCGCATCATTGGCCCAAAGCACGCTGCACCGGCAGCCAGATGCTCACCTTGGTACCTCGACCCAGTTCGCTTTGCAGATCGATTTTTCCACCGTGGGCCAGGATCACTTTGCGTGTCGTGGCCAAGCCCAAGCCGTTGCCGTTGGGCTTGGTCGTGTGAAACGGCTTGAACGCTTTCTGACGTTGTTCCTCGGTCATGCCGCAACCGGTATCGATGACATCCAACAGAACGCCGTTGTTCAGCGGATGGGCTTGCAAGGTGATGTTCCCGCCGTTGGGCATGGCCTGCTCGGCGTTGAGCAGCACATTGAGCAGGGCTTGACGGAACAGTTCCCGATCCAACGGAATCACCGGCAACATCGCCGACGGATACCACGACAGGTTGATGTTCGATGCCTTCGCGGTGGGAGACAGAAAGTCGATCAATTCGTTGACAATGTCTTCGATGGCCGTCGGTTGTAAGTCGAGTTCTTGGATGCGAGCAAAGCGGAGGAAGTCGTTGGAGATATCGACCAAGCGGTTGCACTCGCTTTGCAGGCGTTTCACACGTTCCAGGGCGCGGCGTTCTTTCTGATTCTGCGGTTCGGCGAAGTCTTCGGCCAGCAGTTGCAGATTCAGACTGAACGTGCCTAGGTGATTTTTCACGTCGTGAATAAATCCCCCGGCTAGTTCCGCTAGGTCGGTGTAATGTTGCGTCAGCGGGTCCACACGCAGCACCTTTGCTCAAGGAGGTCGAGGAAGTCAGCGATGCTCACACTCCAAACAAGACGCACGATCTTGAGTGACGCCGCGAAGAAAAAATGTCCGGGAGGAATCTGGGAATATCAGCGATTGTTGCGCCAACCGTGTTCCGAGGTATCGGCGACGCGTGTCGGCATTTCCAAGATTGCCCCCGATTGACGTAAACGATCTTGCAATTCAGCCATAGGCACTGCTCGGGCGGAGCAGTCGTGCCGTAACGACAAAGCGGCCGCGGTGCCGACCGCTTGGCCCATGGCCATCGTCTGCCCCATCGAGCGGCACGAGGCGTGGGCATCGTGCGTGGCACTGAAGCAGCGGCCGGCCACCCAAACTTCGTCCCGACCGCGGGGTACCAAGGTGCGGTAAGGCACGTCATAGGCCCCTCCATCGGGGATGTAGCCCCAGACGGTTTCTTCCCTGCCGTCGGTGGCTTTACGGTGATCTTCTATCGGCGCACCACACAGCAGCACGCGATCAGCAAAACGGGCCACGCTCAAGCAGTCCTGCTTGGTCAGCCGATACTCGCCGTATACACGCCGCGTCTCACGCACGCCAATCTGATGGGACAGGCCAATGATGTTGGCTCGCTCGAATCCAGGAACACAAGCGCGGAAAAACGCTTCGTAAACGAACGCTTGCCGTCGGCCTTCTTGCTCGGCGCGGGTTAGTTGCTCGAAATCGGTGGCATCGATGTCGGCGACGCGGACGGCCACCGTGGAGATGCACCCTTCGGCGTTCATGCGGTGCAGGCTGCCGGCTTTGCGCGGCAATGGATGCGTCCCGCGTTCGACGGCGTCGGCCATCTTCTGCATCAGCATTTTTTTGCCCCCAGCTCGTTCGTAGGCCGACAGATCGACGTTACTCATGCGAAACGTCGTCGTTAGCGTTTGTGCCGGTTCCAGGTCGCCGGCTTTCTCGAAAGGCAGGTTGGCTCGGAAGCACAAGTCGGCATCCCCGGAAGTATCGATGTATCGCCGGGCGCGAATGCGGAAAAAACCGCGTTTGCTCCAGATGACGACGGATGCGATACTTCCATCGGCTTTTAGTTCGACATCGACAAGATGGGCATGCAAATAGAGTTTGACCCCGGCTTGGGCGAGCAGTTCGTCCCAGACCAATTTCAGGCGTTCGGGGTTGTAGTTGACCCCGGTGCCCGCTCCATAGGTGTTCGGACGCAAAAACACGGCTCCGACGCGATCCAGGGCATCGACCACACGATCGGGCAAGCCGCCGACGACTTTTTTCGGCTCTGTCCCGGGGGTGAAAAAGCCGTAAAAGGTGTCGAGCATCTGCGTCGAGGTGCCCCCCGCGAAGCCGTAACGCTCCACGAGAACCACACGGTCCACCCCCGCTTCGCGAGCGGCAATCGCAGCACAACAACCCGCGGAGCCGGCACCGACGACCAGCACGTCGGCATCGGTCAGCAGTGGAATCTGCGAATGGATTAGTACGTCGAGCATTCCATCCCCCGCGATAGCAGGTTTCAGAGCAATACCGTCTTTCTCTAAGGCTTTGGTCGATGAATCCTACGTCGAATACGCAAACACGTCGAGTACGCCAAGCATCACATCTGCCGCGACGGCACGGGGCCGACGTTCGCGTATAATTTTGCCAGTCGATGGGCATGTTCGTCGTAGGCACTTTCAAATAGTTCGACCGCTCGTGAGGCTCCGACTACTGCGGCAGCGCTGAGAACCTTCGGCGGTTGCCCCGCTTGGGTCAGTCGCTGGGCGATTTCCACTTTCAGGCCGTTGATCAGCAGACAACCGCCGATGGTCGAACCGGGGCCAACCGGGGTATCCAAGCCCGCGATCGTGACCATGGCATCCCCGACCGGCGCCCCCGTGTCGAGGACTAGGTCGCTGAAATCCATCAGTTTCTTGCCTCCCGGATGCCGCGTGCTGCTGGCTTGGGCATGGCTCAGACTCACGATGCTGACCACACGAACCCCGCGTTCACGGAAGCGTTCGGCCATTTCGATTGGCACAACGTTGCAACCACTCGACGAGATAATCAACGCCGAGTCCTGCGGCGTGATATCGTAGTTGCGCAAGATTCGCTCGGCTAAGCCGGAGACGTTTTCCAGAAACATCGCTTGCCGTTGCCCGTTGGCCCCGACGACCAGATGATGAAACGACAACGACAATTCGACAATCGGGTTGAAACCCGGGAACGAGCCGTAGCGGGGCCACATCTCTTCGACCATGATCCGCGAATGTCCCGAGCCGAACACATGCACCATTCGGCCGGCGAGAATGGTTTGGGCCAACCAATCGGCGGCGCGTTCGATGTTGCTCTGCTGTTGAGCCACCGTGTGTAACAGCGTTTGCGCGTGGTGTAGGTATGCCAACAACGGCGTCATCGGTTCGGTCCCCTTGCGCTGAGTAAGCCGATCGATGGGCCGATCGGTATTGCCGGTTATTTCCTCGGAAAACGCTCTTGGAGCGATACAACGGTCAATTCGCGTTCCCGCAAGGCGCGGCACGCTTCGACGGCGGCCTCGGCAGCAGCCAAAGTGGTGATGCAGGTCACGCGATGCGCGACCGCTTCGGCGCGAATCCGCCCTTCATCCGTGCGTCGGCCTCGGCCACTGGGGGTGTTGATAATCAAGCCGATCTGGCCGTTTTTCATGTAATCGATCAGGTTGGGCCGGCCCTCCTGGATTTTCGGCACCTCTTCGACGGGAATACCGTGATGCCGCAACATCTGGGCCGTGCCCCGCGTTGAGAGCAACCGATAGCTCATCTCGGCCAATTGCCGCGCGATGGGGACAATGTCGTTTTTATCGCGGTCGGCCACGGAAATGAAAATGGTGCCCGTCGCCGGGAGTGCCGAGTTGGCCGCCAGTTGCGCCTTGGCAAACGCCATCGGAAAGGTGTCGTCGATGCCCATGACTTCGCCGGTGGAGCGCATCTCCGGGCCAAGAATGATATCGACGCCAGGAAACTTGTTGAATGGAAAAACGCTTTCTTTCACCGAAAAATGGCGCGGCACCACCTCTTCGGTGAAGCCAAGTTCCTCCAAGGTTTTGCCCACCATCACCAGCGACGCCAACTGAGCCAGCGGCACGCCACAGGCTTTCGAGACGAACGGCACGGTTCGACTAGCCCGCGGATTGGCTTCGAGGACATAGACTTGCGGCGTACCACTCCGCACGCCGGTGATGGCAAATTGGATGTTCATCAGTCCTTTGACATTCAGCGAATGCGTCAGCAAGTGGGCTTGACGTTTGATCTCGGCGACTAATTCCGGGGGCAGACTGTGTGGTGGAATCACGCATGCCGAGTCCCCAGAGTGAATCCCTGCTTCTTCGATGTGCTGCATCACCCCGCCGATGACGGTGTGTCGGCCATCGCTGATGCAATCGACATCGACTTCCCAGGCGTTTTCGAGAAATTTATCGATCAAAATCGGCTTGCCCGGCGAAACGTCGATAGCTCGTCCGACGAACTCGGTCATTTCCGCTTCGCCGTAAACGATCTCCATGCCTCGGCCGCCCAGAACATAGCTGGGCCGCACCAACACGGGGAAGCCCAACCGTCGCGCCACGTGCAATGCCCCGGCTATGTCCATGGCGATGCCACTGGCCGGCTGTTTCAGCCCCAGTTCTTCCAACAACGCACTGAAGCGTTTGCGGTCTTCACTGCGATCGATGCTATCGACACTAGTGCCAATAATCGGCACGCCGTGCGTTTCCAAGGCTTTGGCCAAGTTCAACGGGGTCTGCCCGCCAAATTGCACGATCACGCCATGCGGTCGGACGCATTCGCAGATATTCAGTACGTCTTCCACCGTCAGCGGTTCAAAGAACAAGTGGTCGCTGGTATCGTAATCGGTGGATACCGTTTCCGGGTTCGAGTTGACCATGATCGTTTCAAACCCGGCTTTGCGTAGCGCCAGTGCCGCTTGCACGCAGCAATAGTCGAACTCGATGCCCTGGCCGATGCGATTGGGGCCACCTCCCAGGATCATGATGCGTTTGCGCTCGCTCAACGGCCGGACTTCGTTTTCGACCGTGAACGAACCATCGGTTTGGCGGATCGGCGTTTC
>CALEEC010000435.1 GCA_937949245.1 uncultured Gemmataceae bacterium
GACGGCGTTCGTCGCGGTCGATGTGAAAGAAGTGGTCAACCCCGGCGGCCAGGTCGAGAAGGTAATGCAGCCATTGGAAATACCCGCAGGTTGGGAATGGCAGTTGAATGAGGCTTCACCTCCTGTATTGTATTCCCTTACGCTCACACGTGGGGCTACTGCTCATCATGTCGCATATTTCATGCTCTCGTCTATGGAAATCGATTCGTTGTTCGAGGCTCCCACGTCCTCGCCCAAGGCATTCGGCTTGTTGCCTGGGGCTTCATCGGTTGTATCTGGCGTGAAGTCTCTGCTGCAACGTCTGGTCCCCGGACGCTCGCAATCCGCGTCCGACAAAGCCGATTCGGCTGCCTGCGATTCGACGCCCGATCTGACCGCCTTCCGCCAACGGGCTACGCAACTACACGATCAGTTGCTGCACCAGCCGCCGACCACGTTACGCCAATTGGGAGCGATTGCCCAGAAGATTCAAATGTTGCTGGAAGACCTACGTTCGGTCCGAGCTCCCGAGCGTTTGCTAACACCGATCGCAGACTTCCTGACCCGTTTGCGCCAGCGTTTGAGCAGCAATCCTCACGATCTCAGCGATCTGCCCGACCGGATTCGCCAGACCCACGACGCGTTGGAAGCCTTCCTGAAGGGCTGAAATTTAGCGTCTGACCAACGGGGATGCCCCTCCTCGCGTGTAGTGCGCTGGCACCGCAGTGCGCAGGCATGGTGGGCCGACGCCCGCCGCTCAGATAGAGCGAGAGCGTCTCCCTCCGGGCGGCGGGCGGGCGTCAACCCGCCGTGGTCGTGGTTGGTCCGCCGGGGGCGAATTCGTAGAGCTACGCTTATAGCCAGCATCAGTAGTTGAACTGCAACCCCAGCGTCAGAGCTTGAACCCAGACATCGGAGGTGTTCCCCACAAGCAGCGGGCGAGTGCCGCTGCCGGTGTAGGCCGAACTTAGTGCCAATTGGCCGGGCGTGACGAGCGGATCGATCAGGTCGCCGGGACGAATCACGTTGCTCAGGTACAGGAAGTTGTAGCCGACCGTTAAGCTCAGCCGCTGAGTCACATGATACCCGACCCGCACGCCGAACTCGGGCACCAGAGCAAATTCGCTCATCTCCACGCGGCCAATGTTGCTGTTCTGAGCCAACACGCCTCCCGACGCGATGCCGATCAGTCCGTTCGGATTGACGGCCGCAGACAAACCAGACACGATCACCGTCTGCTGCATCGCACCGATGCCCAGTTTGCCGAATCCACCTACTTCCCAACGACCTCGGCGAAATTCACCTTGGGCACCGATCTGCCCGCCGTAGAACTGGTTGCGCGTCTCGAAACGATCGGACGCCCCCAAGCTGGCCGGCGCGGTCACGATGCCTCCAACAAAGGGGTTCGCTTGTCCCGGCAGCAGCGTCGAAACATGCTGGATGCCGAGCGATTCCTGCAAGTCCAAGTGACGATAGCCAACCAGCAAGTTCAGCTTATGGGGCCGATCAGTCGATAGCCCGCGAATCAGCACATTGGTTTCGATGCCCCAAAGTTGGCCCCACGAATCGAGCACGACCGAGCCGCTAGCGACTCCCGGCAACGACACTGCGACCGAGCCGGAAGTCCCCGTGTCGGCATTGAGGAACGGCCGAGCCAACAATGGCGAACCATTAGCTGCCGAATTGGCCGAGAAACTGCTCTCCACCTGATGCAAGATGAAGCCGCCGACCTCGATGCCGAATAATTCCTTCTGCCCCAACCAGGTGCCCACGCTGGCCCGCACGCCATAAAGCGTGCCGATTTCGAGATCCGAGCCACCGGCCAGCACCGCCGTCCCCGGCAGACCGAGCCGACCACGGTTGAGCGCATCTCCACCAGTCACCAAGGGGAAATTCGACGGTGCCGATTTCATCCAGGCCACCAAGTTTTCCGTCTGGAAGAAAAATCGTGCTGGTTTCGGTTGTAGGCAACATTCCCAGAACGATTGGCATGGAGTATCGGTCGAGTTGGCCGAGGCGTCGGTTTCCTTCGCGGACTTGCCCACGGTGGATGGTGCTGCTTCAGGTGGGGCAGCGTCGTCGGGACCGATGGTCGCGGTACCGGGAAGGCTGGTGTCGTCGATCGACGCAACCCCTGGCTTGTCTTGGCTCAGGAGCGAGCGAGGGGCGAGATTCGATCCCACGTTCGGCCCCGCGGCGTCGTGGATGGTCGCGACACCGGCTACGGTAGGCGGAGTCGTGGGAATAGCCGGCAAATTCGTCGGCGTTTGAGCCAGGACGATTCCCGCGCCCGACGCGAGCACAGCCAACGGAGCGTACCAACGCAATACCATGACGATTCCTCCTTGTCGTGACCCCAGCTTCTTGGCAAGCGCGGGGCGAAAATCCTTTTCCTGTGTGGTCGCGGTCGTGGGGACTATTCCCGCGGCCGGTTCAGGGGTGCTTTCCTTATTCGCATCGGCAATTGGCCGACGACAGATCGAAAATCAACCGGCAGGAAAATATGAAGATTGGCACCCATCCCACAGATCCGCCAGGATCGCTACAGCCGATGGAATCGTCGAGCCAGGAAGAACCATGCTGCCGTTGGCTCGCACCTCCAGATTTCCGCGGTCGCCCGACGCTGACCTTGACCCCATCGGCCATAGTGCAGTATCTTGCCGACGTTCTGGCTCGATCCACCGGGCCGCGGGCGTTAACTACCATGCCACGGTCATCGACCACGGCAAAGAACCTACCGCTGACTTGCATCGGGGAGGGCCAAGGATGGCTTCGCACCGCTCGCCGATCGTTCGCCGACTCCGTCATTGGGCCAGCGATTGCCTCCGCGTTTGGCAACGTCCGCACCTGAACGCTCCGCTGTCGCCCTTCGACATGCAAGGCCGACTGGTCGCGCTCAAGACCTTGTGCCGACTCGAAGCCCGGCAATGGTTCACCCATTGGTTGCACCTGAGCAATCTAGGTTCCGCCGATTGGAGTTCGCGGGGGAAGTGTCCGGTGGTGTTGTCGGTATCGTGGACGTTGCACAACGGCGAAGCGATCGATCTTCCTCCCCGAGAATATGCGTTGCCGACGCTGTTGCGTGCCGGCGAGTCGATGCGGGTGCCCTTGAGCTTGCAGGCTCCCGAGGCGATGGGCGATTATCGGTTACGCGTCGAGTTGCGGCAACGCCCCGAGCGGTGGTTCCGTGAGTTTGGCGTAGCACCGGCCGATTGCTATTGTGCCGTCAGTGCTCGTGCCCGTGACGACATCGACTACCAGGCGTTCTATGCCGCTCAAGACCTCGGCCGTAATTATTGGCTCGTCGTTGGTCCCCAGACGCGAGCCGATTTCGACCGCTTGGCCCAGGTGAAAAAACAACACCTGATCGACCTGGGATTACATCCCGATGCCCGGATTCTCGATGTCGGTTGTGGCACCGGCTTGCTCGCTCAGGCATTGGAAGGTTATCTCTCCGATCGCGGGAGGTACGTCGGAACCGATCTGGCACCGCAGGCCATCGAATTTTGCCAGGCACGCTATCGCCGACCGAACTTCCACTTCCAGGTCAACGAACCGACGACGCTCCCACTGGTCGATGAAACATTCGACTGCATCGCCTTTTACAGCGTCTTCACGCATACGTATGCCGACGAGACGGCATTGCTGCTGGGCGAGGCGAAACGCTTGCTCGCTCCCAAAGGATTTGTTTTCGCCGATGTGTTCACTTCCCCACGCGTGGAACGCACTCAGGGACACCGCGGCGCGATCGAGTGGAACTTGCACCATTTCCTGCGGCTGGTCGCTTTAGCGGGGCTTAGTGCCCAATGCGTCTTTTCGACGCCTTGGCAGCAGCACGCGGAACGCCGATTTTTCCGATTCGTCCATCGGGAGTGAATTTTCCCAGCGGAATGCCAATTTTTCTGGGCCGATTTTTCCGGTTCATCCCCCGGGGCTGAATTTTCTTAGCGGAACGCCGATTTTTCCGGTGCCTCCCTCGGGGGTGAATTTTCCTGATCGAATCTCCTTAGGCAACGAGGTGCAGACGGATGCTCGCTCGTCTTTCTCAAACGCCCCTTGGTCCCATCGCTCGCCGGGCCAAGCGAACCGCGAAAGCCATCGTTCGGGCGTTGGCTCCGGTTCATCATGCTATGCCATTGCCGCTGGGCGAAGTGCAAGCAGAGGTCGAGATCCTCGATCCCTTGCACGCGCTGGAACCCGATGCCACCGTCCCCGTTCGCGTGAAACTGATGAACCTCACCGGTCGCCCTTGGGCGTCGGCGGGGACGCATCCGGTGCAACTCGCCTATCGCTGGGAAACTTGGTTCCACGAAGACTTCGGCGAAGAAACGCGCCTGCCGTTGCCGCAGGTGCTGGAGCCTGGCCAAGAACAGATCGTCACGATTCCGCTACGGACCCCGGATCACGTCGGCGATTTTGTCCTCGATGTCGGCCTGACGCAACCGGGAGTCGGTCGTTTTCACGAGCACGGCTACGACCCGTACCCCGGCAAACGCCGTTTGCCCGTTCACCTGACCGGCAAACGCGCTACCGACATCGACTATCACGAAGTGTACCGCACCGCCGATCTGCAAACGAATCATTGGTGGGTTGTCGGTGCCTTCCACAGCCAGGA
>CALEEC010000436.1 GCA_937949245.1 uncultured Gemmataceae bacterium
ACTTGGGACGTGATCTTCCGCGAACTGCTTTTGGCCGACGAGAGCGACCCCAAACGCAAGGGGGCAGCCGAATTCCTCAAACCGCGTGTGAAAGACCTCGACCGACTGACCAACGATGTCAGCGTGCTTTTCTTCGGTGTCAACATCAGCTGCGCCCAATGCCACGATCATCCGTTAGTGCCAGACTGGAAGCAAGACCATTACTACGGCATGAAATCGTTCTTCGCCCGCACCATGGAAGTTGGGAACTACATCAGCGAACGCGACTTCGGCATCGTCAAATTCACCCCGAACAAAGGCAAAGAAAAGCAAGCCTCGATGATGTTCCTCACCGGCAAAGTCATCGATGCTCCTAACAGTAGAGAGCCAAACCGCGAGGAAGAAAAGAAAGAAAAAGAGCAATTCGAGCAGTGGAAAAAAGACAAAAAGCACCCCCCGGCTCCAAAGTGGAGTGCCCGAGCAGCTTTGGTCGAAACGGCTCTGCAACCCGACCAACGCGATTTCTTGGCTCGGGCGATTGTCAATCGCACCTGGTATCGTTTTTTCGGCACCGCTTTGGTTTCGCCAATGGATCAACTGCATTCGGAAAACCCGGCCTCGCATCCTGAATTGCTCGCTTGGTTGACCCGTGATTTAGTGACGCATCAATACGACCTCAAACGGCTGACCCGCGGCATTTTGTTGAGCAAAGCCTATGGCCTTAGCAGTCGCTGGCAGCCGGGCGAAGTCGCTCCCCGGTCGAATTTGTACGCGGTGGCTCGAGTTCGGCCGTTGACGCCCATGCAATTGGCCACGTCGATGAAACTGGCGACCCTCGACCCGATGCCGTTCCAAACGCTGGTGCAGACGACCGATTTTGAAAAACGGATCGAATCGCTCGAATCTTCCGCCCGCAACTTTGCCGCTCTGCTGGTCTATCCCGACGAAGATTTTCAGGTCGGCGTGAATGAAGCCTTGCTGTTCAGCAACCACAGCCGCATCGAGTCGGAATTCCTCAGTGAAGGCAGCGATCGGCTGTTGCACCGCTTGAACGCGATCCCCGCGCTGCCAGAAGCGGCCGAGTTGGCTATCCGTACAATCCTGTGTCGTGCCCCTGCGGAAGCGGAAGTGAATACCCTGGTGAAATACCTCAACAATCGTGCCGATCGTAAAGCGACGGCTTGGAAACAAATCGTATGGGCACTGCTGACCAGCGCCGAATTTCGGTTCAATCACTGAACTTCGACCAAGCAGATGCCCCGACCCAACTTCGGGTTGGTCGATCCTCCTGGACTTGGCAGCCGCGAACGGAACTTCCGTAGCGGAGCTTCCGACCGACCCAACCTTGATGGATTCGATCTCCCCAGACGCCCTCGAGTCCCCACCGATACGGAGAACAGCAGCCATGCCAGCGTCGCACGCGAAATTCTATGGTTCGCCGGCCCATTCGTTGCATCGGCGTGCCTTTATGGGTGCTGCCGCAGCCAGCCTTGCGGCCTTTGCGGACATGACGCAACTTAACGTCTTGGCCAGTCCGTCGTTGGCCGGCGAACTGAAGAAAAAAGGACGCAGCGTCATTCTGCTATGGCTGGCCGGCGGGGCCAGTCAATTAGAAACTTTCGATCCCAAACCCGGCGCGCCGACCGGAGGTCCGTTCCGTGCCATCGCGACAGCGGTTCCCGGCGTCTACCTGTCGGAATTGATGCCGAAGATGGCCGCGCGCTTCCACAAACACACCGCGATCATTCGCTCGCTGAACACCCGCAACGGCGACCACGGCTCGGGAGCCAAATTGATGATGCGGGGCCGACGCGATGAGCCGAACCTCAAATACCCCGATCTCGGAGCAGTCATCGCTCGCGAACTGGGCCGAGCCGATAGCAAGGTTCCTGATTATGTGACCATGTATGCCCAAACTGAAGGCCGCGGCGCTGCTCCTGGCGATTCCGGCTTCCTCGGGGCCCGTTACGCCCCGATGGAACTGACAACCAATCTCTTCCCCGAAAATATCCGCAAACTCGACAGCATCACCGACGGCGATCACGTCGCTCGTGCCGATCTACGCGAATGGTGGAGCCGACAATTCACCCACGGCCGGACTTCCAACGCGCTGAACAGCCACAACGAAGCCTACGCCCGGGTCCGCGGTCTGATGGCCAGCGAAAAACTCTTCGACATCTCGCAAGAGCCGGCCAAAATCCGCGACGCTTACGGCCCCACCCAGTTCGGCGAACAAGTGCTGGTCGCCCGTCGCTTGGTCGAAGCCGGTGTGCCGTTTGTCCGAGTCGCTCGCGCTTGGTGGGATAGTCACGGCCAAAACTTCGAGACGCACCAAGAGATGGTGCCCGAATTGGATCATGTGATGGCCACGCTGTTGGACGACCTGGAACAACGCGGATTGCTGGAAACGACCTTGGTCATCACCTTGGCCGAGTTCGGCCGTACTCCGACGATCAACGCCAGCTTAGGCCGCGATCACTTCGCCTCGGCGTGGAGTGCCTCGCTGTCGGGCTGTGGCATCCGCGGTGGAGCGTGTTACGGCAAAACCGACGACAAAGGGCAGACCGTTCGAGACGGCGAAATCGGGGCCGGCGATCTGTTCGCGACCATCTACACCGCGTTGGGAATTCCTCCGCATAAAAATTACCACGTCGGCGCTCGGCCGATTCCGTTGACCGATCCCGGAACGAAAGTGATTCGCGAGGTACTCGGCTGATCGCTGGGATCGCCTCAACTTCGTCGTCAGTAATTCGCGAGGTCCTCGGGGAGAGGCTCCACCTTGCGCCGGCCTTCTTCTGGTCGAACGATGTTGGCTGCCGCACCAGCTGTTGCCTCGCGATCTGCCGTGGTGCGACGACAGACGGTTGCCCTGGCCGCTTGCCGCGATTTTCGCAAGAATTTCAGGTTTTGTCCCCTACTTCATTCCCCCATGCCCCCGACCTAGCCCATGACCACGACCAACCTTGAGAAACTGAAGCTGCTCAAAGAGGTTTCCCGGCCCGGATTCACCTTTGGCATCGTGCGTTTCCCCCAGACCAACCGTTTGTTCATCGCTGGATCGGATTTCAGCGTCGGCGAGATCGACATCACCCAAGCCAAGCCGGAATACAAGGAGATCGGTCGACACGGCAGTTATGCCACCACGTTGGCCTTAGCAGGCAATATGCTGATCTCCGGCGGTTACGATGGCCAATTGATGTGGTGGAACATCGATCAACGCAGTGGTATTCGCATTGTCGATGCCCACACGAAATGGATTCGGCAAATCCGCGTCTCGCCCGATGGCCAGATTGTGGGGAGCGTTGCCGATGACATGGTTTGTCGCCTGTGGGAGGTCGGCACCGGTAAACTGATCCGCCAACTGAAAGGGCATCGCGAAAAGACACCGCAGCACTTCCCTTCGATGTTGTACGCGGTCGCCTTCACGCCGGACGGCAAGCATTTGGCCACGGCCGACAAGGTCGGTCAAGTGCTGTTGTGGGAAACCGACACGGGCAAGCAAGTGGGCCAAGTCGAAGCCCCGGTCATGTATACCTGGGATCCGATCCAACGACGGCATTCGATCGGTGGAATTCGCTCGCTGGCATTTTCTCCCGATGGCCGATGGCTTGCCGTTGGGGGCATGGGCAAAGTCGGCAACATCGACCACCTCGAAGGCAAAGCGCGGGTCGAAGTCTTCGACTGGCGTGCCGGCAAACGCACGCACGAATTCCCAGGGGACAAGTTCAACGGTCTGGTCGAACGCCTCGTGTTCCAGCCGCAGCAACAATGGCTTCTCGCGGCGGGGGGAGCCAACGACGGTTTCCTCATGTTCTTCGACCTGCCCGGCAACAAAGTGCTGCGTCAGGAAAAGGTGAACATGCACGTTCACGATGTCGCAACCAATGAAACCTGCGATACGCTATTCCTCGCCGGGGTCGGCCGACTGCAACAATGGGAATTGAAGGCGTGATGCCTCCGCGGTAGAGGCGTCGCTGGGCTGCGGATGGCCGGCTCGGCGACGCAGAAGGAAAAATACCCAGCGCAGGGGCCACGACATCGCCCCCGGCCGAGGGATAGCTCTGGCCGAGGGATAGCTCCTGGTCGTGCCGGGGATCGATCCTATTCTCCCGCCTCAGCGGATCGTGGGATACTCGGCTTACTCGCTCCTAAGGCAGCAGATCTTTGACGGCCAACACCACGGCGGCCAGCAGCATCACGATGCCGGCTCCGCCCAGCAGATTGCGTCCTACAGAGGCACGGCACCAACTCCCCAAGGGACCGAGCAGCAGCAAGGGAACTTCCAAGATGAAATTGACGCCGGCCAACGGCCACAGCCACAGCGGCAACCGCTCAGCGACAACGGCTTCGGCGGAACGAGAGGGGGTCGCTTTGCGGCGCGGGGAGGCAGCGGCGCTCGTGGGGGAAACCATTTCGCTCTCGGCCGGGGAATCGGCTTGTTTCTTCGCCATTGGCGTACTGGGTGCCGAGGCAGCCGCAGCGGTCGCAACCGGGGGTAAGTTCAGGTTGGGCAACGTCGGCGTGATCGGGACCGCAGGTGTCGAACCGTAGACCAACGGCGTTGTCGGTGCCGCAGTGACAGCCGCTGGGGGCGTCTGCGACGGAGAGACGGCCGCTGGGAACGGCGTCGGTGTAGCGGGAACAGCAACCGGGGGCGTCGGTGGCAGGGGAATCGATTCGTGCCACTGCTTGATCGGAGCCGCTGCTCCCGTGGCCGCTACCGGTAGATCGCGGAACCAATCCGCTCGCGGGGCGATCGTCGGTCCCAAACTGGGCACCGCTTCCTGACCGAACAGCGGAATTTTCCAGGCATCATTGTCCCCAGCCCCAGGAGCCGCTGGAGACGCCGGGGATGGCCCCAACGGAACCGCCGGAGGTTGGCTCAACGGAACCGCTTGCGGTGCTTGCCTTGCCGGGGGAGCGGTTGGCCGTCCCTGCGGGAGCGCTGTCGGGCTGGCCGGCTCGATTCCCTCGGTTCGTTCGCTTGGCTCGGTTGGCTTGGTCCGTGTGCCGACACCGGCTCCGAACGGCTTGCTGTCCTGGATCGGCTGTTGCGGGCCAACTCCTCCGAAGGCCGGCGAACCGGGTTGACGCTCCGCGGCAGCAGGACTCGCGGCCCGAAGCGGCACGGAAGCGGCGGCCGAGGTCGTTGCGGGCTTGGCTTCGGCCGACGATCCTCCCCGAACGGAAGCGGATGCTGCCGCCTTGGCGGAAACTTCCGGCACTGCTGCCGCGGTCGGCTGAGGGACGGCGGTCGGCAGGGGGGGCGCGGTCGGCTCGGTGGCTGTACTCGGCTCGACGGATCGGCCGCGAGCGAACCATTCGGGATGACGCACGCTTGCCGGCGGAGGCAGCGGGGGCAAGGGGGGCAACGGCGGAAACAACGGCGAAGGAGGATCGGGCAAACGAAAATCGTCCGGCTCTGGCAACGTCGTCAAAGGGGTCGAGCGATACGGCGGCAGCGGAGGCAAAGACGTGCTTCGGGTCGGCTCCGACGCCACCGCAGACGCAGGCAACGCCGTCGCGGAAGCCGTAATCGACGCGGAAGCCGGGGCCGCAGTCGACGCGGAGGCCGGTGCCGATGCCGACGGGGCCGACGGGGGAAATGGCAGCAGCGTAGGTTCCGCCGCTTCCTCCGTTTCGGTCGTGTTGGCATCGATGGGCAAAGCCAACATCCGTTGTAGCAGTGCATCGAGTTCGTCGAGTTGTTCTTGGGCCGATTGCAGACCGGAACTCATCGGAAGCGTCATGGCACCTTCCCTGGCTTGGCCAATCTGGGCGAGGCGAGGAAATTCCTAAGCTGTCCCATTTCCCCCGCTTCGCTGACGCCCTATCGTAAGCGTATGGCGCACCGATTTTACCTCAATTCGTCGTTTTCGCTAGGCGAAGTCGTCTTGGAGGGGGCCGAGGCGCACCATCTGGGGACCGTCTGCCGGTTTCGGCCTGGCGACACGGTCTATTTATTCAACGGCGATGGTCGAGAATATCAAGCCGAAATCGTCGACGTGGACAAACGTCAGGTGGTCCTCCGCGTCGTTGCCCAGCAGTGGGCTGATCGGGAACTGCCGATCGAGCTGGAGGTCGCGGCGGCTTTGCCCAAAGGCGATCGGGGGGAGTTCGTCATCGAGAAACTCACCGAACTGGGGGTTCGTCGGTTCGTTCCCTTGCGGACAGCTCAAACGATAGTGCAACCGCGAGAATCGAAACTCGATCGGCTCCAGCGAACCGTCATCGAGGCGAGTAAGCAATGTGGTCGTTGTCTGCTGATGGAAGTCACGGCACTGACCGAATGGGCAGACTATCTGCGACAGCGTTGCCACGGGAACCGCAACCGATGGCTGGCCCATCCCGATCCGCAAGCGATTCCCCTGCGTGAAGTTGTGATCGATCCAACGCAACCGGTGCATGTAGCCGTCGGTCCCGAGGGAGGCTTCCGCGATGGTGAGGTGGCCGAGGCGGTCGCTGCCGGGTGGCAGATAGTCTCGTTGGGACCGCGGATTCTGCGGGTAGAAACGGCCGCGATCTTGCTCGCCGGGTGGATCGCTACGCGCGTCCCCCCCTCGGCCGAACCGGAACGCTAACGTTCCCCCGACACCACGCCGTGGGGCACGGAGATGAATGAAAATAGTGCGTCTGCCCCAAAAGACGGCGGGCAGATTTTGCACTATCGATTCCATGCCGTGGGGGTCCTCGCAATACGCGCCGGACGTTGTCGGTGGGGAGTCTTCGGTTCACCAGACTACACCAGATGCAACGTGCCGCGGGTCACTCCCAGTTGGTTCAACGCTTGGAGTTGCCGCCAGGTGGATCGACCATCGTCTTGGCCGACCAGCACGCGGGCGTAATGTTCCAGCAAACGGCCGATCTGCTGGGGAGTTTCACGGAGTAACTCGATACGGAAGCGCCGAAGCCCGAGGTCTTTCATGCGTCCGACGTACTCGGCGGCCGATTGCGGGACACTGTTGTAGACCGTGTTCCGACACCCCGCATCGGGCAGGACGGGAAATTCCGCTCCGACCCGATCGCGTAACTCGACCCGGTGCCGATCGCAAGGTCGGCCACAATCGCGGAAGTCTTTCCCCTGCGACAGAAACGCAGCGAAGACGCAATGCTCCATGTGAAACATCGGCATGTGCTGGTGGATCACCACCTCGTACCATTGCGGTCGCGAGGCTCGCACCAAAGCGACGAGTTGCTCCCAACTCAGATCGTAACTGGGGACCAACGAGCGAAAGCCTTGGCGCATCAGCAGGTCGGCAGTCAATTCGTTGGCGATATTCAGCGAGAAGTCGCCCCACAAGGGTAATCCCGGGGCGTGTTCGCGTAAGAAACTCCATCCGGCGAGGTTGCGGACCAGCACGGCATCGGGGGCAGCGTTGGCCACGAGGCGGAGGAAGCCTTCTTCGCCGGGTTTCTGAATCCGCAGCGTAGCCACGGCAATCGGCATGTTCGCAGCTCGGGCACGAGCGACAGCCTCGCGATAACGCCGCGGATCTTCCCAATCGCATAGCACCCATGCCGGTGCGAGCAACGCCGTGGCCGACCGCCACGCCAACACCGCGTCGAGTTGCTCCAACGTCCGTACCAGAACGTGCATTTGCACGGCGTCTTCGTTTGCCCGCGGTGGTCCCCAGTGTGTATGCATCTCGGTACGCAGATGTGCTAACGCATCGGGGTCGACTACCGACCGTTGCCGCTGTTGGGCTTGCTGTGCCAGCAGGGCATCGATCGCTTGCCGACGCAGGTCGTTCAGCACGCTTCGCGGCAGCCAGACGTTGGGAGGCAATCGAGTTTCGACCTGGGCCAGCGCGAACGGTGTGTCCCCCAAGCGACCCAGTTGCTGACGGATTTCGTCGTGGGGCATCGGCTGATGCCGTGCCACTTCCAAAGGCCCGGGCCAAGTGGCTGAGCTACTGCGACCATGGAGATCGCGGACCTGAAGTGTCAGCGAGCCGCCCAGTTCGCCGAAAAGTGTCATCGTGATCGGCTGGCGATGATACCGCACTTCGCGGGAGTAGGTCGCTTCGAGTTTCTTGCGTAAAACGGGGTCGTCGGTCTTCCAGACGATTGCTCCCAACGGAATCCGCGTCCGATCGACATCGTCGGCCGAGAAACTCAGTTCGACGATTGGTTTCGCGCCGGCTTCGCGGAGGCGATGGACTTCGCGGACCCGGCCGCCCTGCTCTTGCTCCTCGGGCCGACCTTCGTCGAAGACCACGCCATCGCCCGGCTTGATCCACCAGTCGATCGGTTCGCCGGCGACTTCGACACGGATGCCGCGTCGGCTTTTACCGACCACGACACCGACACGCACGCCCCGGCTCTTGGGGAATCGTCCCTGGACGAGGCGTTGATGATCGACACCTTCCAGGAAACCGGGGGTCAGCCCCCGCGAGAAGGTCTGTTCCAATTCCAGACGTTGCCGGGTGTCGAGTTGGAAGCCTTGGCCTCCCCAGGCGGCATCGACGGCTTGGCGGTAGGTTTGGGTCGTGGCTGCGACGTAAGGGCCACTTTTGAGCCGACCTTCAATTTTGAAACTGGCCACCCCCGCTTCGATCAACGGAGCGATATGCTCATACGCGGCCAAGTCTTGCGGCGACAGCAAATAAGCCCGCCCGCCCAAATCGCGTGGTTGGCCATCGACGAGCATTTCGTACGGCAGCCGACAGGCTTGGGCACATTGGCCGCGGTTGGCACTGCGTCCGCCCAGCGCTTCGCTGGTCAGGCACTGGCCAGAATAAGCGACACACAACGCCCCATGCACGAAGACCTCGACCGGCACATCGGTGCGCGCCGTGACTTGGCGAATCTCGTCCAGCGACAGTTCGCGGGGCAAAACGACCCGCTGAATGCCGAGTTGTTGCTGGGCGAACGCAATGCCGCGCCGTTCGGTCAAGGTCATCTGCGTCGAGGCGTGGATGGGCAAGGTCGGCACCAAGCGTTGAATCAGCCGGGCCAAGCCGAGATCTTGGACGATGACCGCATCCACCTGGGCCGCGACACAGTGCCGCACCAACTCAGCAACTTCGGCCAATTCTTCGGAAAAAATCAGGGTGTTGAGCGTGACGAAACCACTGACGTTGGCTTGGTGCAAAAATGCCATCACCTGCGGCAGTTCGTCCAGAGAAAAATTGGTGGCTCGATGCCGAGCATTGAAGCGGGCCAAGCCGAAGTACACCGCGTCCGCTCCGTTGGCGACCGCAGCGCGTAAGGCGTCCCAGTCTCCCGCAGGAGCCAAGACTTCCGGCTTGCGTCGCTTCCTCATGGCCGAGGTCCACCCTACTTCTACCGATGTTGCGAACTCCGGTTGTTTTTGCTTCTGTTAGGATAGACACTCGCGAATACGACCGCAAGGCGAACGGAACGGGAACGCATCGCATCGAGCGAGCGATCCCATCGATCTATCGATCCACCCATCGATGTTCGGCTCACTTGCCTTTACGAGCGGCCAGCAGCAGGCAGGGGCCGTTGGTGAAGTCGGGTTGTTCCATGTGAACCCGTAGTTCGCGGAAGCCGAAGTGCCGAAAGGCATTCAGCAGATCGGCACGATTCAACCACGCACTGTAGCTCGCCGAACCACCACAGAATCCTTGGATCGCTAGCCCCTCGGCATATTCTTGCCGATACAGCGTGTGCCGGAAGCCTTGGTAGTCGATCGTTTCGCTGCTTGGAAACTTCGGTGCCAAGTGGGGAGTGGAACGAATGATTTCCTCGTCATAATAATGGGTCCAGACCAAGACACGATCGGTGACGCGGGCAAGCAGATCGATCAATTCCACCGGTTGGCGCAGGTGATACAACACCCCGCTGGCCAGGACGAAATCGTACCGAGGCGGATCGTGACGCAGATATTCCATGAAGTCGCCACAGAGAAACCGCGTGCGTTTCAGCCCCAGGATTTCTTTGACGATTAGGCATTTGAGGTAGGCTCGGGTATTGGCTTCAATGGCGGTGACTGTGGCTGCGCCGGCTTGCTCGAGCATGTAGCTGTGCCCCGCTTCGAGCGGGCCGAGTTCGAGGACATCTTGCCCGTCAATGCCCCCCAGTTCGGCCAAGCCCCAGGCAATGCGCACGTCCTCGAACAATGGGATCGAGCCGGCTTGCAGGTCGTTCCAAGCCGCGGGGAGTTGCGACGACCATTCGTTGGCGAAGATGTCCAACGCATTTTGCGCCGTGGGAAACGCGGTGCAGTAAGCGTCGAGGATCGACGCCGGCGCGGTGGTGTCTGCGCTCTTGCTGGTACTAGTGCTAGTGTATTTCGGCGTTGTCAGGCGGGAAGCCGCTGGCCGTTCGTTGGAGCGCGGACGAATGCGCTGCATCAAGTAGCGAACGGGATTGACCAGCGTCGAGGCGTCCGGGGTCATGGCGCGTTCTCCAGGCGTCCTTGCGAAAGAAGAAAGCGAAGGGCTGCATTATGTGCATAAGCCAGCGCAGCGAACAAGAGCAACCGCGGCGTCGGCGTCTTGCTTTCGGTGGCGTTGCGTTCTGTGTTCCGCGTACCGCGTACCGCGTTCCATGTCTCGGATTCCGTGCTCGCGACTTGATCCGCAATAGGAGGGGGAGGAAAGAGTACCGGGAAGAGGGGGAGGAAATTGCGATAAAAAACTGCGGAAGCGTCGTTGGACGCCTTGACAACGGCGAAAATCGCGTTTCCAATCGGAACATCGGGTCGCTCTTGCACCCCACGATCGTTCGCCAGCGCATCGACTCTCCCTTTGCTGTGCTGTGCCGATCGTTGTTGCTCACCGGTTCGGAGAATCCGCCCTATGCCCCCAGAGACACGCCCCGCGTTGTTCCCGGATATCTCGCCGATCTATCGGTTGCTGCGTACCGCGCGTTGGTTGCTGCGTTCCAGTTGGCTGGTGATCGGCTTGGCGTTGACCGCGGGCGTGGCTTGCACGCTGCTGACACTGGCCGTGCTAATCGATTGTCTGATGCCCGGCTCGTTCTTCCTCTTACCGTTAAGCTGGTTCACCGAAGTGATCGGCTGGATCTGGTCGGGGTTGGGAGGCCGACTGTTCACGTCGGCACGCTCGGAAACGCTAACGCTGTGGCAAGCCGATCTGGTGGTCCGCTCCTTCTGGCTGAGCTTGGTCGTCGTCCTCACCGGATGGGTAGGCGTCATTGGGGTGGTGTTGCCGCTGCTACGGAGTCTGGGTTGGGTCGAAATGGCCCGACGGGTCGAAAGTCTGATTCCGGGGATGCACAGCCGCTTGGCCACTTGCGTCGACTTGGCCCGTAATCCCGAACTGACCGTGAACTACTCGCCGGCGTTTTGCCAAAAATTGGTGCGTGAATCGCTGGAGCGGATTGCTCCGTTTCGGGCCAGTCGGGTGGTCGATCGTTCCAGTTTGCTGCGGGCGTTATCGTTCGCGGCTATCGCGGTAGGGGTTTTCGCGGCGCTGTGGCTGATCCCCGGCGATCGTGCCCGGACCACGACAGCCCGCATCTTCTCCCCCGGAGCTGACTTGCCCCCGGCGGCACAAGTTCGGCTGACGGTAACTCCGGGTAACGCCAAAGTCTTGCAAGGGGACAAAATCACCTTCACTGCGCGGGCCGACCTGGGCCGAGTCGAGGAACTGCGCATCGTCCTGCTGAGTCCTGATGCGACCATCGCCCCAATCGAACGCCGAATGGAAGCCAAAGGGGATGGCTCCTTCACGTTCACCTGGAATACCGGCAGCGTGACGCCGGGCTTTGGGCAGGGGTTTGGCTATCGCATTGTCGGAGGGCATACCTGGACGCCGTTGCAACAGATTGCCATTCTCGAACGCCCGAAAATCGAGTCGGTCACGCCTCTGGTGCATTACCCGGCCTACATGGCCATCCCACGCCCCCAAGAAAATCCCGTGGGGAAACACGACCTGATGGGGCCGCAAGGCGCGGAAGCGGAAATCGTCGTCGGCACCAGCGGCCCCGTGCACCGTGGCACCATCCAATGGTTCCGCCGCGACGTCGTGGCTGTGCCCAACGAAAAGGCCAAACAGCGGACCTGGTTCACCGACAGCTTGCCCAAAGACGCGGTTTTGGCGGGAGAATGGCGTTGGGAAGCGAGCGTGGGCATGCGTCAGGCACGCCGAGCGCACAGTTCGCCGGCCTCCAGCGGCACCTCGGCACATTCGTTTAGCGTGCCGAAGGATACGATCACGGTTCACAAAGGCGAAGTGCTATTCGTCGATGTGCAACTCGACCCAACGCAAGTCCCCGAAGCCATCCTCGTGCAATGGCACGACGACAGCGACAACTTGGAACACCGGGCATTCTGGGGCGCGGATCGCTTCACTTCTTTGGGCACGTTGGGCACTGCCGGTCGATTGCCCCGCGGGCCGTTACCGCGTCCGGGAGAATGGGTCCGGCTCGAAGTCCCCGCGAAAGACCTCGACTTGGAAGGCAAACGCATCAGAGGGATGTCGTTTCTGGTGTTCCAAGGGCGGGCTTTATGGGGAGCCGTCGGCACCGGGGAACCGACTGTCGTCTTCAAGACCGTGGAAACGCCGATCGGCAGTGTGCCTTTAACCCCCAAGCCCGATCAAGCGAACGTCTGGGTCGGCCGTTTCCGCATGGAGTCCCACGGTTTTTACCGCATCGAGTTACGCAATGAGCTAGGCCACACCAACGAAACCTGGCAAGAGGCCAGCATCACCGTGGTGCCGGACAAAGCCCCGCTGATTGAACTGCTGACGCCGGGCGATCTGACGCTTAGCCCGTTGGGACCGATGGACGGACCGGAGAAAAAAGACCGTTGGCGTCACCCGTTGCAAGCCAGTGCTGAAGACGATTTCGGCTTGCAAGAAGTCTGGCTGGCGGTGCAACGCGAAGGCAGCAGCAATTTCGAGCGGGTGCAGAAGTTGCGGGACTACCCCACGCCGAACCCGGCTCGTAAAGATGTGGCCATCACCAGCATTTTGGACCCGGCAGCTTTGGGCTTGACCAAAGCGGGAGATGCGTTGCGTTATCGGGTCGAGGTCCGCGATCGTCGCCCCGAAGAGGTGATTCGTCGGCACACTCCGGCGGGGATGCCCGTTTCGCCTTGGGTCGCCAGCAAAGATTTTTCGATACGCATCATCGACGATCCCAACTCGGCGGATCGCAAACTCGATCAGTTGGAGAAAACCCAAGACGCCTTCCAAAAGAAGCTGGAACAACTCCTCGCCGAGCAGAAGAAAGTCCACCAAAAACTCGAACAGTCGGCCAAGCAATTTCAGCCACTGAACGACAAGATCAAAGCTGCCGAGGCGGAGCAAGCCCGGCAATGGCTGGAAAACAAAGCCAAAGAGTCGGCCAACCAGCCGAACGATCCCAAAGCGGCGAAGCCCCACCGCTTCGATCCGCAACAACTTCCCCCGCCCAACCTCGATCCGATGGCCCAAGCCGAGTTGGCCAAACTCCGTGCCGAACTAGGCAAACTGGCTCAGGAGGAAGCGAAGAACGCGGCCCTGGCCAAACAATTGGAAGCCGAGTTGAACCAACTGGGTGAGCTAGCGAAACAATTGCCCCAACTGCCGTTGGAAATTCGCGAAGAGTTGCAGAACCTCAAAGGGCTGTTCGAGCAGACCGCCTCAAAACCGCTGCAAAATCTCACCCAAGAGTTGCAACGCCGAGCCCAGCCGCAACCCAAAGGCCCGCTGCCGGATACCGAGGCGCTGAAGCAGCGTAGCGATCGGCTGAACGCGGAACTCGAAGCGTTCCGTGACCGCCTCCAGGCGCTGAGCGACGCGCAAAAGGGGATGCGTCAGAACCCCGAAGCGGCCCGTCAGAAACTTCGGGAAGATTTGACCCAGGAACAAACCCGCCTCCAAGCCCGGCAAGCCGAAGAACGACTCCGCGAGTTACGCGATTTCATCAAGAACTTGCGGGAAGAACTCGATCGCCTGCAAGGGCAAGAAGAACAACTTCGCCAGCGCACTGCCAAAGCGGACGCCAACGAATTGGCCAAGATCGACAAAGAGCAAACCTTCGTCGAAGACCTGCTCGAACAGAAATTCGAGCAGACCAAGAAACTGCTAGACTCGGCCAACAAGGCGAAACGCAAGCGGCCGAAAGACCTCCCGAAAGAGCCGCCCTTCACCCCTGAAGGGAAAGAACGCACCGCTCCGCCGCGGGAGGAAGATACCGAAGAACCGGAGATGAAAAAGGAGGACGACGAAGCGACGAAGACGCCCTTCGCCGATCCGAAGAAAGATCCGCAGGCAGAGAAAGAGCCACACGTCGATGAGTTTTTCCCGGTCTTGAACGGCGAAAAATTCAAGGAAGATCCACGTTTCGCCCAGCGGAAACGGCCGACACCGCCGCGCAAGCCCCGCCCACCGGGAGAGAAACTGACGCCCGAACAACACCGCCAAGAACTGACCGATCGCGAAAATCAGCAATTGGACAACATCGATCGGGCGCAGCAAGCGTTGCAAGCCGATCAGGAGGCGATCGAACAGTTGATGCAACAATTGCGGAATCAAATGAACGCGGCCCAAAAGTCGCAAGCCAATCCGCGCTCCCCGATGAACCCCATGAACGACGCCCAACAAGATTCCTCGCCGATGGCGGAGTTGCCTTCGGAGGTGCAACGAGCGTTGCAACAGTTGCAGCAGACATTGCAATCGCCGCAGATGAAAAACGCCCAAGCAATGGCCCAACGCATGCAGCAAGCCAAGCAGCAAGCCCAGGCGCAAACCGGCCAAACGCCCATGCAGCAGGGCCAGCAACCGAATCTGTCCTCCGCGACGGCCAACGGTTCGTTGGATGCCCGCTTGGACGATCTCGACCTGAAAACGCGAGCGATCCTGCTCAAACTGCCGCCGCGCGTCCGCGAAGAATTGCTGCAAGGGATGAAAGACCAAGGGCCGGAAGGCTATCGCGAGTTCATTCAACAGTATTTCAATCGCCTGAGTGAACTCCAGCAGAAGTGACGCGCCCGAAGTGTTCGGAAGTCGAAACTTCTTGCACGCTTGTCGGGCAATCGGAAAACTTTTCCCCGAGAAACTTTACGTCGAATTCTCGAAAACGCCCTGGAAATAGCCGGTTCTCCACAGCTAAGATATGATGCTTCATATGGGCGTTTTCTTCCCCCTGGATGCGCTGAATGATTCTGTACCACGAGAAAATCGGTGTTCGACCGACCGTCTTGATCGTCGATGATGAACACGCATTGTGTGTCGCTACGCAAATGATTCTGGAACGGCACGGTTTCGCGGTTCGCATGACCCATGATGGTGCCTCGACATTGCAAATATTTCCTCAAATCGGCGATACCGTCGCCGTCGTTTTGTTAGATATCGGCCTGCCCGACATGAATGGCATCGTTTTGTTCCATGAATTACGTCGGATGCGCCCTGAAGTGCCGATCGTTCTCTGCTCGGGAGACGATCCCGCGTGGCTGGAATTGCAATTCGAGGGGGTGAACCACTCGGGAATTTTGCCCAAACCTTACCGATCCCGCGGCTTATTGGCGGCCATACGCGCCGCGTTGCCGATGGATCATTCCTCGACCTCGGTTTGATTGCCTCCTACTCGAGAAAGTGCTATCGTTGCGGCAAGGAAATTTCGATGGAAAGCCTTGCCGAGAACCTTGTGGTGCCCCCTGCGAACCCCGAGCCGGTTTTAAGCGTTGTTGTGCCGCTTCTGAACGAAGAAGAGGTACTGGATGCTACATGTCGTCGTTTGCGCGAAGAACTCGAAGCGATCGGCGAACCGTATGAGATTTTGTTTGTCGATGATGGATCGAC
>CALEEC010000437.1 GCA_937949245.1 uncultured Gemmataceae bacterium
AGGCCCAGAAGCAGGTGTTCCGTGCCGACATAGTTGTGGTTGAGGTTGCGCGCTTCTTCCATCGAGTACTCGATGACCTTCTTCGCACGCGGTGTCTGCGGGAGCTTGCCGATCGTGATCATCTCCGGACCACTTTGGACCAGCTTCTCGACTTCGAGCCGAATTTTGCGGAGGTCGATATCGAGGTTTTTCAATACATTGGCCGCCACTCCTGAGCCTTCCTTGACCAAGCCCAAAAGAATGTGCTCGGTCCCAATATACTCATGGTTGAAGCGCTGGGCCTCTTGATTGGCCAGCTGCATCACCTTGCGGGCCCGATCCGTAAAGCGCTCGTACATACAAGCCGTCTCCGTTGCTCTTCACCCGCAGCACTTGGCTTCGGGAGTTGCCACCGCGTTACCAAAGGAAGGGTTCGCGGGGTTGACCGTTCTACGGTTGAGGGAGAGAAATCGACACTCCAATCTATCCTACGCACGTCGCTGACAAACTTCCACCGAGACTATCTGTCTCAGGCTTCCCATCCCTCCTTTTCCGCGGGGACTGGTCCCGCCTCTTCTGATGGTGGGAAAGATCCGTCCGCTCCCTATGCTTGCGTTATCCCGTCAGGCCTGGCAGAGCATGGAAGAGGAATCTGGAGGCCATCAACGTGATTATTTCCAACTGTAACACGACGGCGAAGGTGTGTAAGCGAGGAAATTCTAGTGCGAGCCGGTCTTCGGGTCAAGGCGGATGAAGAATCGATGTCGATACTCCCAGTCCTCCCGCAACTGGCTGCCTCTATCCGTGTTAAGCCGACCTCACTTCACGCGGTGGAGTGCAGAGCAATGCGAACGCTGTGCCGGCGGTTTTTGAAGCCATTCGATCGCTGGAGCCATACAATTTCGGCACAGAGGAGATTTTGCTTCGGCCATCGTTTCCCATCGGACTTCTCGAAGGGCCACCTTGCATGAGTCGAGCGGTCATTCTGTTCACCAGTGCCTGGGCCGATGTCCCGCTGTCGGAATTGGCAGGCCGAGCCGGTGAATGGGGGTATCAAGGACTCGAACTATGCACCTGGGGTGATCATCTGGAAGTGCAACGGGCTTTGTCGGAACCCGACTACTGCCCGATGAAGCTCGACCTGTTGGCACGCCAGGATTTGCAGTTGCCCGTCGTGGCGGCTCATCGCGTGGGACAGGCTGTCAGTGACCTGATCGACGAACGGCATCAAGAATTGGTCCCAGAGTATGTTTGGGGAGATGGTCATCCGGACGGAGTACGCCAGCGTGCCGCCGAAGAATTGACCGCCACCATCCGCGTGGCCCAGAAATTGGGGGCCAGTGTCGTCAGTGGCTTCACCGGTTCGCCGATTTGGTCGTATGTCTTGGGGTATCCGTCCGTCAAGCCCGAGGTCATCCGGCGGGGACTCGAACGCTTGGTGCACGACTGGCATCCGATCCTCGATGTCTGCCGCGACACCGGAGTGCGTTTCGCCCTGGAAGTGCATCCGGGTCAGATTGCCTTCGACCTACACAGTGCCGAACTTACTTTGGCCGCCTTCGATGGCCGCGAAGAGTTGGGCTTCACCCTCGATCCGGCTCATCTACACTATTTGGGGGTAGATCCGGTGGAATTTATTCGACGGTTCCCGGATCGCATCTATCACGTTCATCTACGCGATGCTGTATTATGTCTCAATGGCCGCAATAGTTTGCTGTCGGGATACTGGAGTTCGGGCGATCCGCGACGCGGTTTTCAATTTCGCGCTCCCGGACGAGGAGGGGTCGATTGGGAAGCCTTCATTCGCGAGTTGAACGCGATCGGCTATACCGGGCCGTTGTCGGTCGATTGGCATGATCCGGGAATCGATCGCGATTTCGGAGCGGAAGAGGCTTGCCGCTTCGCCAAGCAACTCGATTTCCCTCCCCCGATAAGTTCACGTCGTTCTGAAGCAACGGCGTTCCGTTCGAGGTGATGTGATGTTTCGACTCAGCGACGACGATTTGGCCAAACTCCAACGCGAATGGACCGATTGTTTCGTCCAAGCCAACGAAGCCATTCCCGAACTGAAACGTTTCGCCGGGCGCATCGGTCGGGTCGTGACCGTCAATTGGAACGGCAAAGCCTTAGTCGATTTTGCTGATGGTGCTTGGTACGACATCCCTGCCGACACGGAACATCTGAAGCGGGTGGATGCCGAGCAAGCCAAAAACTTCGACAGCAAAGCCAACAGCGCCCAGGCACACCCCGAACGGCAAGCGTGAGTCTGTGCGCATCCTTCTGAAAATCGAGAATTTCCTTCTTCCGAAAGAGTTGTAACCGCCCCTATGATTCTCCTGATCGACAACTACGATTCGTTCACCTACAACCTCGTCCAACGGCTCGGCGAAATGGATGCCCAACTACCGATGCGTGTGGTCCGCAACGACCAAATCACCGCCGAGGAGGTCGAACAACTGCATCCCAGTCACATCATCATCTCTCCGGGACCATGTACGCCGAAAGAAGCGGGAGTTTCCAACGACATTATCCGCCGCTTTTCGCCGCGGATTCCCATTTTGGGAGTTTGTCTGGGTCACCAATGCATCGGCCATGTCTTCGGGGGGGAAGTCATTCGCAATTATCGCATCATGCATGGCAAGGTGTCGAAGATCTACCATGACGGCAAAGGCGTTTTCGTGGGGATGTCCAACCCCTTCGACGCGACCCGCTACCATAGCCTCGTGATTCGTCGCGACACCTTTCAACATCCCGATTTTGAGATCAGCGCTTGGACCGATGAAAACGAAATCATGGGGGTTCGGCACAAAATTTGGCCTTTGCACGGCGTGCAGTTTCATCCCGAGAGTTTTCTGACGACAGAAGGGCCACTGTTGCTGAAGAATTTTATCGCCTTGGCCCCCGTTCACCGAACCTGAACCTGATCGAGGAAGGAATGGACTCCTCTACCCGACCGAGTCGGGAAAGGACCACGGAACCCCCCGAATCACCCCTGCTGAAACACCCGAATCAACCCCACCAAAAAAACATCAGCCAGCAAAACCCACAAAGAGGCCAAAACCACGCCATGCATGGCTGCTTGACCGACTCCCTCAGTCCCTCCCTCGGCGCGGGTTCCATGGAAACAGCCGGCAACCGCGATCAGATAGCCGAACACGATCGTCTTGAGTCCCGCCGGGACGACATCGGCCAAGCTCAACTCGCGGAGCAAAGCCGCTCGATAAGCCGACCACCCCACCCCCTGCAAACCGCTGTGGACGATGTATCCCGACAGAATGGCCGCCGACGCCGTCAGGACATGCAACAGCGGTAGGGCCAACATGCAAGCCAACACGCGCGGCCCAATCAACTGTCGCCAACCGGACACCCCCAACATTTCCAAGGCATCTAATTGTTCATTGATCCGCATGGACCCCAGTTCGGCCCCTAAACTCGCTCCCGTGCGTGCGGCTACGATTAAGCCAGCAGCTACCGGAGATAATTCCAGCAGCAATGCCACGGCAAAATAGCTCGGCAGTTCATCGGTCGAACCGAACCGCTCCAAGACGGGAAAAGTATGCATCCAGACGACGGCCCCGATGGCTGCTCCCGCCACGATCGCTAAAGGAAGCGACCCCACCAAAATCGCATAAAGTTGGGGCAACATGAGACTGGGGGAGAGTATTGCTCCCCATGCGGCTCGTGCGGAAAGATACGCAAATAGGCTTCGATCACCGACAGCAGCCAGCGTGCGTAACAAAGCGTTGTCCGCGATCACCGCTCCGACACTCTCTTTCGATTCGTTTGAACTCAGACACTCTCTTTCGACCGGATCGGCGAGGAAGTATCCACAGGGGAGGGAATGGTTGTTTTTTCTGGTGTTGCCGTAGGGCGTTCTGTTGTCACCGCTGCCTCAGCAACAGCAGGAGCAACCGAGACATACGATAGCCCCAACAACCGCTTGACAGCCACCAATTCCCCCATCTCGTTGCCTTCCACGCGATGGCCGAGGTATTGCAGGCCCAGCCCCAGCACTAAGCCCAGCCACTGCCAATCCCAACTCGGTTCCGTGATCAGAGCATACAAACTGTAGAACATCAACGGCACCCCGATCAGGTGGATGCCAAAATTGAACGGGTGCCGATGCCTTTGGAGCCAATTGGCCCCGAAGCGCAGCCCTTGGCGGATGCACCAACGAGCAATCGGAAACGGTCGTCGACGACGAATCGGAGGTTGTGAGTCGTGGTTCATGGTGACGAGTTTAAAAGACGTCCTGTTCCCCCGGCAAGCCCCTGCCTAGGGATTCCCGCCGATCGTTCCCGTTTTTCCGATGAGAGCAACGATTCCGAAAAAGAAGTCAACGGCGAAGACTGTACCGAACATTCGCCGGAATCGTTGGCTCGAAAACGAACGAAGCGCTATCTCCACGAACCACCTTGTTCATCGGAGGCTGTCTCCTCATTCCAAAGTCAACTTCTCTGCCGGGAGTCTCTCGAATCGACCGCGTTTTGGATCTGTTCCAGGGCCAACTTAGCTGCCGCGCTTACCTGAGCATCGAGGTCGGTGACGGCCAAGATTAGAGCGGGCACCGCCGATCGGGCCGCACGACCAATTCTGCCCAAAGCCTGGGCGGCATACACGCGATGGGGCGGCCCCGGAGTTGCGCCGGCAGCGGCAGGAGAAGGTTTCGACGCATCCGATGAACTCGCCTCGGTGGTGGCTCGTGTCGACGCATTGTGGCTCGGCGTTACGTCCACCATCAAATGGATCAAATCGGGGACGGCAGCCGCAGCTTCTTCCCCCATCCACCCCAAAGCTAAGGCCGCTTCACCACGAACGAAAGGATCGGGATGAGTCAACGTCTGCCGCAGAGCATCGACGGCCAGCACACCGAATTGGCTGAGCGCCTTGGCACACATCCGCGACAAGACGCGGTTGTTCCCCGCCATGGCAGTCAGCAACTCGGGCAACGCATCGATGGCAGACGATCCAATCTCGATAATCGCTTGGGCCGCTCCGGTCGCCGTTCGTGGATCGGGATCATGAAGTGCCTGAGCCAACTGAGGCAAAACCGCAATAGCGGCCGTTCCCACTTTGCCCAGCGCCCAAACAGCTTGTCGGCGGACACGTTTGTCCGCATGTTGCAACGCCTGAGCCAGCTGCGGCATGGCCTCTGTTCCCATGTGCCCCAGCGCTTGCGCCGCGGCTTCGCGTAAAACGGGGTTTTGGTCGTCGAGAATTTCCACCAGTTGGGGAATCGCTTCGCGGGCGAGTGGTCCTAAGTCGCCTAGGCTACGAATCGCTCTCAATCGCTCACTGGGCAACGGATGCTTCAGTAGCACCAACAGCTTCGGAATCGGATCTTCAACCGAATCCATGTCCTTGCCCATCCCTCCACGATTGCGAAACGCCCTATCTGCATGAGTCTAATTCGATTACGCCTTACCGCAAGACAAGCCAACGAAATGATGCCCGAAATCCTTGCCAATTGGGCGAGATTTTTTCCGGCCTCTGTCGGTATAATGGGGACGTGCGATTTTGAGAAAGAGTATGTCGGGATGATATGGTATGAAACGAATCCAACCGTCCGTGAGTAACGCACGGTCGATGATGGTAGCGGTGGTTCTCGGCGCTGCCCTGACTGGCCTACGAACGCAACCCGTCAATGCGGCCGACACCTCGGCAATCGTTCAGCAGACCGTCCAAGAGATTGCCCGTTATTGCCAAGTTTGTTGGCGTAACGCTCGCTTGCATCCAGATTGCTGGGCCGACTGCACACAAGAGGTGTTTGCCCGCTTGTTAGAACGTGTGCCGCCCCAGCAATGGACAAGCGTCTTTCAATTGGAAGGCGAAGAACGCCGTGAATTCCTGCGTGCCATCGATGCCGTCAAGAAACGCACCCAACGCGCTCGTAAAGCTCATGCGATCCCCGAAGACCTCGCGGACTACCGCGCCAATCTTTCGAGTCCGTGGGCCGACGAACGTGAAAGCGTCGAACGAGCCGCCCGACAAGTCCTTAGTCCCCGGCAACAACGGATCGTACACCTGACGGCCCACGGCTGGACTATTCCCGAAATCGCCGCCGAACTCCGCTCCACGGTGGAACGCATCAGCGACGAAAAGTACAAAGCCATCCGCAAATTGCGCCGCGAGCTAGGTGTTTCCGCTTGAACAGCTGCTTCATCGAAACGGCTAATTCCCTCGCAGGAAACTCTCCCGAAGAGAAAAACCCCTCCATTTGCAGGGGTTGACCTTTTCTCAGGTCAAGGCAGTCCTATAATGAGAATTTTCGGAAATAACTCTTTCGGAATCGACCATTGCACAAGGATTCGCTGAAATGCCTTCTGGATCTCGCGGTGAACGTTGGGAAAAGCTCTTTGCTATGCAAGCCATCTCCCGCGTGGAGAATGGCCATCGGAAGCGAAAAGAACGCGCTCGCCGAACCCATCGACTCAAAATGCTGTTGACCAAGGGGAAGCTGCCGTACACCCCGACGATTATGTCCTGGCTCAGCGTCGCCTTGAACAAACCTTCGTCGAAAATCACCGAAGACGACGTGAAGGCGTATCTCGCCGCGAAGTAGATGCTTCGGCATTTCGCTCGGCAGTCGATGCTTCGGCGTTCGGCTCGCGAAATAGATGTCTCGGCATTTCACGCTAGTCAACAAGAAACGCTGAGGCTGGCCTCGCCATTCACGCCGACGCCCTTCACGCTGCCAAGCAATCGCCATCCTCGGAGAGTCGGCCTGGTATTGGTGCCCCGATGCCGACTCTCCGGTTGATTCCGTTTGGATTTCTCCAACGCGAAAAGTCCTTTCAGGATGGGCACAT
>CALEEC010000438.1 GCA_937949245.1 uncultured Gemmataceae bacterium
CATCGCCTCCGCGTGCCGACACTTCCATGCCAGCCAGCAGAATCAGATCGGGGGCTTGCCGACGCAACGCTTGCAATTCGTCTTCTGACCATAGGTGATCGTGTTCGGTGATGACCACGCCATCCAAGCCGACCTGACGGATCTGCGCCAGCATGTCGATGGGGGCCATGAAACTATCGGGCGAATAGCGGGTAGTGTGCAAATGCAGGTCGAGTTTGGTCATGATGGTGCTAGCTAAGGGCCATGAAGACTTCGAGAAATTCCGAAGCGGTTTGCAGGCATTCGATTCACGGGCGATGTCGTCCGCACGACTAGGGTAGCATCGCGGCCGATCCGTAGGGGGGGACTCTGTCGCTTGCTTCCTTTCGACGCGGCGATGTGGAGTTAGAAGGCATCCCATAAAGTATCATCCGAGCCGAGGTCGAAGACGTTTTCCCGATCCCAAAGAGCGATGACCTCGCTGGGGGTGCCGGGACTGGGGAGATTCCGCGTGCCTTGGGACCAAGGCTGAACGTGGCCATCGAGGAACAAGACATTAGCAATGCGGATGTGCTGCCGGAAATGCACCGTGGGACGCCGACTCGAGGGCGGTTCAGCCAAAGGCGTTTCGATGAGGCTGGGCGAACCGGTGGGTAAAGGCGTTAGGGTGACATCGACAGCGTTGCAAAACGCGACGGTTTGACTCGTCGAAGCGATGCTCGTCAGGCGAATCGGCGTCCAATGGAACGAGCCATCAGCGAATTCGCGAAACGGAGCCAGGGTGCGGTAATTGTAGCCGTAGCCTCCGCTACCTCCTTCGTACCTCAGCCAGACTTTGCCGGGGGCTTGCGCTGGGGCTTGCAGAGCGCGGAAGTTGTTTTCTAGCATCGGCATCAGATGGCCGCGACGAAAATCGACGATGCCGCCGGCCAAAGTCGTCTCGGCGAACCACCAGCGATCGTTGCCGTTTTCGCGAGTCTTGGCCGGGGGCAGATGGCCGAACGTCTCGGCAAAATGATGGGTAGCCAGGCCGATCTGTTTCAAATTGTTCTGATCGCGTAAGCGGAAGGCGGCCCCGCGGACCTTTTGCACGGCCGGCAGCAATAGCCCCATCAGCACCGCGAGGATGGCCAAGACGACCAGCAGTTCGATCAGAGTGTACGCAGTTCGACGCCTCATAGTTCGGCCTCGGGGCACAAGTGAGGTTCCAGAACCTGACGGATCGCCGGAGGAATTTCGACCGATTCGATCTGTTGGCCATCGGAGCGGCAGCAGACGGCACTAATCCGACCGACGGCTAGCAATTCGTCGTTACGCCAGAAGTCGAAGCGATAGCTGACCGACTTGCGCCCGAGTTTGACCAGCACGACGGCGACATCGAGGAGGTCTTCAAAGCGTGCCGGTTTGCGATACTCGCAACTCGCGGAGACACGCGGAAAACCGACGCGTTGCCCATGGGTGTGCCACGAGACGGAGAGTCCCAGCGAACGCAGAAAGTCGGTTTCGGCGACCTCCATGAAACGAAAGAAGTTGGAAAAGTGCATGATTCCCGCCATGTCGGTATCGCCGAACTCGACGCGACGACGAATACGAAACCCCGGCGACTGACTCATCGGCGGAATCCTTCAGACCCACGATTTCCGAAAGCCAATGCACTAGCATTGTAGCGGACCCCGAAAGAGGAATGCAACTTGGAGTCGATCCGTCCCTGGCAGGGGGCGTGCGTTCTCTCCGAGTCGCGTGCCGGCGAGGGGGCGTTGGCCATCGATGGCTTAGCTCGCTACAATCCACCTGATGGGCGAATCGACTCTCCCCAAGAGAGATGCTTGGTATGGCGAAATTTCACTTGCGGAGTGACTATCAGCCGGCCGGTGATCAGCCGAAGGCCATCCGCGAACTGGTCAGCGGCTTTCGAGCAGGTAAACGCTTCCAAACGTTGCTGGGAGCCACGGGTACGGGCAAAACCTTCACCGCCGCTCATGTGATCGCTGCCCTACAAAAACCCACCTTAGTGCTGGCCCATAACAAAACCTTGGCCGCCCAACTGTACAAGGAACTGAAAGGCTTCTTCCCCGAAAACGCGGTCTGTTACTTCGTCAGTTATTATGACTACTATCAGCCGGAAGCCTATATTCCGCAACGCGACATCTACATCGAAAAAGACGCCTCGATCAACGAGAACATCGACCGCCTCCGGTTGGCCGCGACCAGTGCTCTGGTCAGCCGCGAAGATGTCATCATCGTGGCCAGCGTCTCGTGCATCTACGGTCTAGGTTCGCCCAGCGATTACAAGCGGATGATGGTTTATCTCCAAAAAGGCGAAACCATCGACCGGGAACAACTGCTGTTGAAATTGGTCGACATCCAATACCAACGCAACGACATTGCTTTTGAACGTGGCAAATTCCGGGTCCGCGGCGATACCATCGAGATTTGGCCAGCTTACGAAGAGATCGCCCTCCGCATCGAATTGTTCGGCGATGAGATCGAGCATCTGTCGGTGATTCATCCGACCAGCGGTGAAACCCTGCAAACCAAAGACGAGATGTACATCTACCCGGCCAAACACTTCGTCACTCCCGACGAGCGAGTTCAAGCGGCCATCTTGGGCATCGAACAAGAGTTGCAGGAACGCTTGGAGGTGTTCCGCCGCGAGGGCAAATTGTTGGAACTCGAACGCCTGAAAGCACGCACACGCTACGATCTGGATATGCTCCGCGAGGTCGGCTACTGCTCCGGGATCGAAAATTATGCCCGCTGGTTCTCGGGGCGGAATCCCGGCGAACCGCCGTACACGCTGATCGACTTTTTCCCCGAAGATTTTCTGTTGGTGGTCGATGAATCGCATGTGACGATCCCGCAAGTGCGTGGCATGTACTTCGGCGACGCCAGCCGAAAACAAACGCTCGTGGAGCATGGCTTTCGCTTGCCCTCGGCGATGGACAATCGACCGCTGAAGTTCGACGAATTCGAGCAACGCATGCGTTGTGTCTTGTTTATGTCGGCCACGCCGGGACCGTATGAACTGGAACGCAGTGGCGGAGAAATTGTCGAACAGGTGATTCGCCCCACGGGATTGGTTGATCCGATCATTCACGTCAAACCGGCTCGCGGGCAAGTGCAGGATCTAGCCCAGGAAATTCAGCGACGCATCGACAAAAAAGAACGCGTGCTAGTCACCACGCTAACCAAGCGAATGTCGGAAGATCTGGTGAACTACTTCCGCGAATCGGGGATGCGGTGCAAATGGCTGCACTCCGAACTCGATGCCATCGAACGCATCCAGGTGCTACGCGAACTGCGCGAAGGGGCGTTTGATGTGCTGGTCGGCGTGAATCTGCTGCGCGAAGGACTCGATCTGCCGGAAGTGTCGCTGGTATGCATTCTCGACGCGGACAAGCAGGGGTTCTTGCGCAGCGAAACGTCGTTGATTCAAACCATTGGCCGAGCGGCCCGCAATGTCCACGCCGAGGTCATCCTGTATGCCGACACCGTGACCGTGGCCATGCAGCGAGCCATCGACGAAACCGCACGTCGCCGGGAATTGCAGTTGGCCTACAACGCGCAGCACGGCATCACGCCGCGAACGGTGCAGTCGGCCATCAAAAACGCTATCGAAGACGAAGTGATGGCCCATCAATTGGCCCAACAAGTCGCCGGAAAGACGCAGAACGACTACGTCACCGCGGAATTCCTCGAAGAACTCCACCAGGAAATGTTGGAAGCGGCCAGACAACTGGACTTCGAGCGTGCCGCCCAACTGCGTGATCGCATTGCCCAACTGAAGGGGCACCCTGTCGCAGCGCCGCAGACTGCTCCAAGCCGTGGCCGTGGCCGTTCGTCGTCCCGTAAAGGCAAAGGTTCGCGGCGTTGAGCAGCATTTTGCGGCAACGAGGTTGATTTCGGTAGGCGAGTCGAACGCTATCTGCGATAATCCTACCATCGGGGCCAATGGCCGAGGTGGTGAGTGGCAGGCATGATCTGGAACCGTATCTTTTGTCGTGACGAGACGCCGATTCCGCCGGTCGAAATCTTGCAAGCCCTGCACGAAGCTGGGTTTGCGGTGCGAGGTGACTTTCGCGGCGATGACTTGGGCTGGACCAGCGGCGCGCTGCGCTGGCAAACCGAGGGGTCGGACGAAGCGGAAACGGGCATCGTGCTAGAATGTTTCCTGACCGAAGCCGACGATCTGCGCGACGAGTTGAACACCTGGGCGGCTTGGCTCGAAAGCGAGGGCAGCGGCTCCGAGGAGCGGACGCCTTGGATGGAGCATCTGATCCAAGTGCGTCAGTTGATCACGCTGCGGCCGCTCGATGGGTTGGAGTTCGACGCGGCTTGGCAACCGGTCGCGGCACATCTGCGACGGTGGATCGCGCAACGCCGCGATGGGATGATTCAGATCGACGGCCAAGGTTTTTTCTCCGCCGAGGAACAGTTATTGGTTCGTGAATGAGCCTTCTCATGCCCTCACTATGTTGCCAGCACGGTCATGCGTGGACACCGACCGATCCTGAAGGAGGCGATCACCCCAGTTTGCACGGGCGTTGTCCTGAATGCGGTGCTTGGGTCGACCCGCTAACGTCGGTGCTCGTGACCGATCCGGTCGATTCACCGTGGAATCTCGTCCGCACGTTGGGGCTGGCCATCGCTGGCGTGTTGTTGCCGATCCTGATGCCGTTGCATCCCGACTGGGGAGTGCTGTTGTTTGGGGGAGGCGTCACGTTGGCCGGGGGCTGGGTGGTGATCACGAGCCTGCGTGCCGGGAAGCGGAAGACTCGGCAATATCGTGCCTTGGCCAGTTACGGGCCATATGGCTATCGCGCTCGGATACCCACCAAGCATCTGTGGGAACTCGACTTCGCCTGGTTGGACCCGGAAACGCTGGTACGTTGGGAAAATGAGTTGTTCGGCGTTTTTGCGGGGGTGCGATTCACCCTGTTCAACGCTTTGCGTCGGCCGGAGTCGTGGCGTCCGCAGGGACAAGAGCCGATCGATCAGACCGTGGTGATTTTCCTCGATCCGTTGGAAGGCCTGGCCGACTTGGAACTTCATCCGCACGTTCCGACGCGAGCGCGGGGAGGGATGGAGCTGTTCACCCGCTGGTTCGGTCGGCGTTCGCCACGAGCGTCGGAGGAAGTACCCTGGCTGAAGCAATATCGGTTACGTTCGGCTGATCCGACTTTGGCCGCACGATTGCCGACAGAGTTTTTCCACATGTTGGAGCATTGCCCCGGTTGGTGGATCGAAGCGGTGCAGGGCCGACTTTTGTTGACGATGCCCGGGCGTGTGTTTCCTCCTGAAATGTTGGGGACGGTGCTGGCTGTCTGTTGGCAGTTGCGTGCCGCGATGGCGACCCCCGTGCCGGAGGCGTTGGCGTGAGTTCCGCGGAGAAATATCTACGTCCGGAAGTGGTCCGGCAGGTGGCCCGGCTAGATCTGCGGGCGAAGTTTATCGTCGAAGGCTTCCTGTTCGGCCTGCACGCTAGCCCGTTTCATGGCTTCTCGGTCGAATTCAGCGAACATCGCAAGTACACGCCGGGCGACGACATCAAAGATCTGGATTGGAACGTCTACGCCAAGACCGGCAAATACTACATCCGCAAGTATCAGGCCGAGACGAACATGACCGGTTTTCTGGTCATGGACCTGTCGGCGTCGATGGGGTGGACCTATCGTCAGGAGTTGACCAAGTTCGATTACGGCATCTGTTTGGCCGCCGCTTTGGCGTATTTGATGATCCATCAGCAAGATCCGGTCGGTTTGGTGACCTTCGATACGCAGATCCGCACGGTCATTCCGCCGAAGTCGAAACGGACGCAGTTGGCCACCATGTTGGCCGTGCTGGCCAATCTCAAACCGACCGGTACGACCGACTTGGCGCATGGCTTGGTTCAGTTGGTCCCTTTAGCGAGGCATCGAAGTTTGATTATGTTATTTAGCGATCTGCTACCGCAGACGGCCGACCTCTATGCCGAATTCGATGCGCACTTACGCAGTCTTCACCTGTTGCGGCATCGCGGGCACGATGTGATCGTCTTCCACATTCTCGATGAAGCGGAAGTGCATTTTCCCTTTTCCGGCTTGATCGAGTTCGAGGACATCGAGTCGCCGGATAAAATCACTCTCGACGCCAAGGGCATCCGGGCCGACTACCTGCAAACGGTGCAAGAATTCCGCGATCGCTATCGCCAAGAATGTGCCAAAGCGGGCATCGACTATGTGCCCATCGATACCCAAGTGAATTTCGACAAAGCCCTGCTAGAATATTTGTTGCAACGCCAACGCCGCTGTTAGATCCCCCTCTGAACCAGGCTGGATGCTTCCGCATGGCCGACAGTTACAATTACGATCATTATGTGACCGACAACGCCGGCTCGGCACACAAAGAAAATTGGATCTCGCTGACGACTGTATTGGTGGTCGGTTGGATCGTCTACGAGGTGACGCATTCCCCCGGAGCGGCCGCGTTCGCATTATGTACCAAGTTTGGTTGGCGCGACTTCCGCACGGCACTATGGCTGCGTTACCAAGACCCGATTCGCTCGCGGGGAATAGCCACCTTTTGGTTGTACGCCTCGTCGGCGTTGTGGAAAATTGCCATCGTCGGCGTGCTGATGACGATCGTCGGAGCCGTCATCATTGGGATTCATGAAGATCAGCAACGTGCGGCCCGACGGCAGCAAGCCGCTCTCGTCCTCGGTCCCGATGGCAAAATGATGAAAAATCCTCAAGCCGCGGAAGTGGAGGAAGCCAACGAACGCCGGAAAGAACTGTTGGGCAGCACCATGCTGACCGCGTTGCTTGCCTTTTCGTTGTGTACCGTCACCAGTTGCCGAGCCGCTTG
>CALEEC010000439.1 GCA_937949245.1 uncultured Gemmataceae bacterium
CGGCTTCGATCTGCTGCAAACGCATTTGGTGAAAGACTTTCGCCACGGCAGTCCGTTGACCGCGGCCCGCTTCGATCCCAGTGGCAAATACCTCTTCACCGCAGGCGAAAACAGCCAAATCCTGCGGTGGGAGTTGGCCAACGCCCCCCCCACGCGTTTCAACGGCCATGCCAGTTGGGTACGCAGCCTTGCCTTCGTGCCAAGCAAGCTTGGTTTGCCCGAGGGGCTGATGATCAGCGGCGATTATCACGGCAAACTGCTATTCTGGGCCACCGCCGAGCCGACCAATCCTGTGGTACGCATCGTTCATCCCTTACGCACGATCGAAGCGCACCAGGGCTGGATTCGCGGAGTGGCCGTCTCGGCGGATGGCACGTTGCTGGCCAGTTGTGGGAACGATGCCCTCGTCCGTCTCTGGTCGCTGCCGGAAGGAAAATTGTTGCGGACGTTGGTAGGTCACACCTGCCATGTGTATCGCGTCGGGTTTCATCCGAGCCAACCGCGGTTGATCTCCGGCGACCTTAAGGGAGTGCTGAAAGATTGGGACGTTTCCACCGGCACCCTGGTCCGCGAACTCGATGCCAAGGTGCTATACAAGCACGATGCCGTTTTCATGGCTGACATCGGTGGTGTCCGCGATCTGGCCTGGAGTGCCGATGGCACGTTGCTGTTGGTCTGTGGCATCACCAACGTCAGCAACGCGTTTGCCGGGGTAGGCAATCCAATCGTATTGGCTTACGATTGGTCCGGCGGCAAACTTAAGCAGACGTTGACGCCCAAAGAGGGATTCCAAGGCACGGCCTGGGGCGTCGGACATCATCCCAGCGGCCATGTGATCGCTGCCGGTGGAGGCAGCGGCGGACAGCTTTGGTTCTGGAAACTCGACCAACCCCAGAGCATTCACAAAGTGGTGCTGCCGCAATCGGCCCGCGATTTGGCTTTGCATCCCGATGGTTTGCGTTTGGCCGTCGCTAACGCGGATGGCGTGGCTCGCCTGTATGCGATGACGCCCCAACCGCCCGAACCTCCCAAACCCATGCCGCCCCCTCCGCCTAAGAAGTAACACGAACCGAACACGGCGGGCACCTTCCTTCCTCCCCCTAATGCAGGGCATAGTGGGCGAAGGGGGGGGAGCTCGGTTTCTTCCCCGGGCCGTTTGTGCCTGCCTGCGGGGGAGAGCGGGAACCTACAGATCTATTGAACGAAGATTCCGCTGATCACCGTGAGGATGACCGAGCCCCCGAGCAGCACACGTTGATTCCACTGCATACGAAGTCCTCTCGTGGAATGGTCCTTCCTCCGTTTCCGCGCTGCCGATCGTGCCGAGTGGGTAGGATTCGACCATAGACATCCCTAGCCTCGTTTTACGGAAAGAAGTCTGCGATGCTGCAATTTTTGCTCGGAAGCACCTTAGCGGTCCTGGCGCTGCTCACGAGTTCGCTGGCACTAGATGCGCAAGCCCCCGTTGAGGGCGAAGCCCGATTGCTACGTTTTCCTACACTGCACGGCAATCGTGTGGTGTTTACCTATGCCGGCAACCTGTACACCGTCTCCGCCGAAGGAGGCATCGCTCGGCGTTTAACCCATCACGAAGGCTTCGAGATGTTCCCGCGGTTTTCGCCGGATGGCAAATGGTTGGCCTTCACCGGCCAATACGACGGCAATACCGAGGTTTATCTCATGCCTGCCGATGGTGGCACCCCCAAACGACTCACCTTCACCGCGACGCTCAACCGCGACGATGTCTCCGACCGCATGGGACCAAATAACATTGTGATCGGGTGGAAGCATAATAGCAAAGAAATTCTTTTCCGTTCGCGCATGAAGTCGTTCAACGATTTCCTGGGCCAACTTTATACGGTGAACATCGACGGCGGCCTGCCCAACGAATTGCCCCTGCCACGCGGAGGTTTTGCCTCGTATTCGCCGGATGATCGCCGACTGGTCTACAATCGCGTTTTCCGAGAGTTTCGTACCTGGAAACGCTACCGCGGTGGCATGGCCGACGATTTATGGATCTACGACTTTGCCAGCCAAAAGACCGAACAACTCTGCCAAACCAACGCCCAAGAAATCATCCCCATGTGGGCCGGCGAACGCATCTATTTTCTGTCCGACCGTGATCCGCCATTTCGCATGAATTTGTACGTCTATGACCTGAAGACCAAACAAACACGCCAACTGACAAACTATCCAGATTTCGACATCAAATTTCCCTCGTTGGGCGACACTGGGATTGTCTACGAGTATGGCGGATTCTTGTACAAGATGGATTTAGCCACCGAAAAGAGCAGCAAAATTCCGATTCGCATCTTGGAAGACAATCTCGGCTCGCGGCAGGTGTTGAAGGATGTCAGCAAGAATATTGAAAGTGTCGAGATCAGTGCCAACGGCAGGCAAGTGTTGTTCGTCGCTCGGGGGGATGTATTTCTGGTGCCGGCCGGTAAAGGGCAAACGAAAAACCTGACCATGACTTCCGGCGTCCACGAACGCAATGCCAAAATCTCCCCCGATGGCCGATGGTTGGCCTACATCTCCGATGCTAGCGGCGAAGACGAGATCTACATCAAGCCCCTGCACGGCGAGGGAGCCGCCCAAGTTCTAACGCGGGGCGGAGACACCTACAAATACGACCTCGTCTGGTCGCCGGACTCGAAAAAGATCCTCTGGGGCGATAAAAAATTCCGCTTACAGTATGTGGACATTGACACGCACAAGGTGACCCTTGCCGCTCAAGCCAAAGCCTGGGAGATCACCCAATACACTTGGTCGCCCGACAGCAAGTGGATCGCCTACACCCAACCGGAGGTGGAAACCCTCAGCAAGGTTTATCTGTATTCGCTGGAGAAAAATCAGAGTACCGAAGTGACCGATGGTTGGTACACGTCGGGATCGCCAGCTTTCAGCAGCGATGGCAAGTATCTGTTTTTGGTGTCCAATCGCGATTTCAACCCGATTTACAGTGCCACCGAATGGAATCACGCGTATCAGGACATGGCCCGCATCTATTTGGTGACCTTAAACAAAGCGGTCGAAAACCCCTTCAAGCCCAAGTTGGACGACGAACCGCAGCCGGAGAAAGCCCCCTCGCCTAAGAAAGACGCCCCCACCTCCGCCCCCGAGCAAGACGCCAACGCCTCTGGTGCGGCCCCCCCAGAACCAACCGGGAAAGCCACTCACGCTAGCCAAGCCAAAGACAAAGATCCAGCCAAAGACAAAGATCCAGCCAAAGACAAAGATCCAGCCAAAGACAAAGATCCAGCCAAAGACAAAGATCCAGCCAAGAACAAAGACCAAACTCCCCCTGCGTTACGCGTCGACCTCGACGGTTTGAAAGATCGGCTTCTATCGCTGCCGATCACCCCGGCGAATTATCGCCAACTCCAAGCCGTCGGCAGCACGATTTACTACATTCGCCAAGGCAGTAAAGACAATGGTCCGCAACTGCTGATGTACGATCTCACTGCCAACAAAGAAATGGCGATTGGCTCTTTCAGTGGCTATGAAATATCAGCGGATCATAAGAAAATGCTGGTCATCAGCGGCAATAAATATGCAGTGATCGACCTTCCCAAAGGGCCTGTCACCCTAGGAGAGGGAATCAGCCTGTCCGGCTTGCAAGTGCAGCTCGATCGGCAAGCGGAATGGCGGCAGATCTTCCACGAATGCTGGCGACAGATGCGTGATTTCTTCTATGATCCGGGGATGCATGGCAATGATTGGGTCGCCATTCGCAAGCAATATGAGGTGTTGTTGCCTTATGTGCAACATCGTTACGACCTGACCTACATCGTTGGCGAGATGATCTCCGAACTGAACGCCGGTCATGCCTATGTAGGGGGAGGCGATGCCCCCGAGGTGAAACGCATCCCGATGGGTTTACTCGGCGCAATCCTAGTCCAAGATCCCCAAAGCAAATTCGTCAAGATTCAGCGAATCTTGAAAGGGGCCGCTTGGGACCGCAATCTGCGTTCCCCATTGAATGAAGTCGGTGTTGATGTCGCGGCGGGAGACTATATCCTTGCCGTCAATGGTAGATCCGTCCGGGAGGTAGCCAACATCTACGAATTGCTGATCGACACTGTGGGCAAACCAACCACTTTGAAAGTCCATTCCAAGTCGCAAGAAGAGGGGGCACGCACTATTGTTGTCACACCGATCGGCGACGAGTCGAAACTGTACTACTACGATTGGGTGCAAAGCAACATCCGCAAAGTGCATGAGGCCACCCAAGGGAAAGTCGGCTATCTCCATGTGCCGGATATGTTGGCCAACGGCTTAAACGAGTTTGTCAAGCATTACTATCCCCAACTGGGCAAGAAAGGGTTGATCATCGACGTGCGTGGCAACGGTGGCGGGAATGTGTCGCCGATGCTCATCGAGCGTTTACGCCGCGAAATTGCGATGGTCGGCATCGCCCGCAATGCGGTGCCGACGGTCGATCCCAGCGGCACCTTCAACGGACCGATGATCTGTCTGATGAACGAGTTTTCGGCCTCCGATGGCGATCTCTTTCCGTATCGCTTCCGGCATTACAAACTAGGCAAACTGGTGGGCAAACGCAGTTGGGGCGGAGTGATCGGCATTCGCGGATCGCTGCCCTTGCTCGACGGCGGCACGCTCAACAAGCCGGAGTTCAGCCGCTACGACATCGCAGGGAAGGAGTGGATCATCGAAGGCTATGGCGTGGACCCCGATGTGGTCGTCGACAACGACCCCGCCAAGGAATATGCCGGTGTTGATGAGCAACTACTGAAAGCGATCGAATTAATCCTCAAGGAGTTGGAAGTCAAAGAGCGGAACCTCCCCCCGATTCCGCCCTTCCCGAAACGCTAACCGCCGCTGCCGCGGTGTACCTCTGTTGTTTTGGCGGCGCGATTCCGCCTCGCGTCGCTGAGTTGCGACCGCATTTTCTGAGCCGCGACCGCGAGGGAGCAGCCACCGTTTCCGCTCCCTGGCGCTCGCGGCTCTATCTTCCACACCGCTTTGCATTTGGCGAGCCGTAACCGTCAGAGAGCGGAGTGCTTGCTGATTTCTTGGCGAGCCGCGACCGTCAATGTGGATCGATAGATGATAAGATAGCCGAGCAATGTGAGGCAATGCCGAGGAGAGGACTTGAACCTCCACCCCCTTGCGAGGACTAGCTCCTGAGGCTAGCGCGTCTGCCAGTTCCGCCACCTCGGCGTTGCGATAGATTTATCGTAGCGGTCCCCTAACACTTGTCAAGTTGGGTTTACAATCTTTGTGGCGAAGTCTTCATGATCCGATCTCATCACGCCTCGTTGGGTGTGATGAGGTCGCGCGATTGTCCGAACTTGATTAGCTCACAGCAGTTCCGTCACCGGGGCACGCTCGTCGAGGATGTACATAGGCCGACCTGCGCTGTTGGGGAAGGTCAGCGAGGGATCGATCCCCAGGGCATGATACAACGTGGCTAGCAGTTGCGGCACTTTGTAGGGGCGGTCCTTGGGCACTTCCGCCCGAGCCGAACTGGCACCAATCGCTTGGCCCATCTTCAGCCCCCCGCCGGCGACTAGGGCAGACATCACCGGTGCCCAGTGATCGCGGCCGGCATCCGACGAATTGATCTTCGGAGTGCGACCGAATTCGCCCCAAACGACCGTCACCACGTCATCTTGCATGCCGCGATCGTGCAAATCTTGGATCAGGTTGGCGATGCCGCGATCCAGTTCGGGAAGTTGTTTTTTCAACGTCTTGAAATTGCTGCTGTGCGTGTCCCAGCCGCCGATCGACAGAGTGACACATCCCACGCCGGCTTCGACCAATCGGCGGGCCGTCAGGAATTGTTCGATGCCCTTGTAGCGGTCTCGGGTGCGTGGTTCTTCGCGGCTGAGGTCCAAGGCTTTGCGGACGACCCCGGAAGCAATCATGTCGAATGCGCGCGTAGTGAAGGCGTCCATCCCCTTCATCGTGCCGCTGGCGTCTACTTCTACTTCACGGCGGAGTTGGTCGAACTCGGCGAGCAAATGTTTGCGTTCGCCGAACCGAGCGGTGTTGACGCCGCTGGCTAACCGCAGGTTCTGCAATCCCGGCCCGTCTGGAGTGAAGGGGCGATGGGCCACGCCCAAATATCCCGGTTCCGTGCCGATGCTCATGCCACGCAGGCTGACGAACGGGGGAATGTCATTGCTCGCCGAGCCGCGAAGTTTCGACACTACCGCACCGAACGACGGGTGCCCTGCTGTGCGGTTCACCTGTTCCGAATAGCCGGTCATCCCAACGAATCAGAGTGTTCATCGACCGACACCAACGACCGAACCACGGCGAGTTTGTCGAACATTTTCGCCTGCAACGGAAAATGTTCGCAGATCTGCACACCGGGAACGTTAGTCGGGATCGGCTTGAATTCGCCGCGGAACTCGGCGGGGGCATCGGGTTTCAGGTCGTACATGTCGATGTGAGACGGCCCCCCGGGTAGGTAGATCATGATGGCCGACTTCGTCGGCGTTGCCGTCGCTGCGAGTTGTCCCCCCGCAGCGAGGCTCTTGGCGCGGAGCATGTCCACGAGCGACAGCCCCGCTCCGAATGCGCCGATCTGAAGAAAGTTACGTCGCGAAATGCCATCGCAAAAGCGTTGTCGATTGCCCCAGAAAGTGAACATGGCAAGTTCCTTTAAGCGATGCAGTTAGAGGATGATAGGAGGGCACCAACTTGGCAGGATACTCTTCAAAGCTTAGCTTCCAGACTACGGAATACGCAACAGCGAAATCGCGAAAAAAGAGAAACTTTTTCGATTTCATCGGGAAATGGAATTGCCTCCTCTGCTCGGCTTCGGAACAACACGCCGAACTTCGCAGACGACCATGCCCAACCTCCGTGCGACGCCCGGAGCACCCCGGCAGTTGCCGCAGAACCTGGGGAATTCATGCTGAACCTCGTTGACGTTTAGGAAGTTGGTGCTCACACTGTCGTCATCGGAATCGTCATCACCATCGCTGACGCCAAGTGCAAAGGAACCTCTCCGATGAGTAAACCACTGAACATCGGAATGATCGGCTACGGCTTTATGGGCAAAGCCCATTCCAACGCTTACCGCCAAGCACCGCGGTTGTTCGAGTTGCCGTACACGCCGGTTTTGAAGGCCGTCTGTGCCCGAAATGCCGACAAGGTCAAACCGTTCGCAGATACCTGGGGTTACGAATCGATCGAAACCGATTGGCGTAAACTTCTGGAACGCAAAGACATCGACGCAGTCGATATTTGCACGCCGAACCACCTGCATGCCGAGATCGCCATCGCGGCTGCAGCTGCGGGCAAAATGGTTCTCTGCGAAAAGCCCTTAGCCATGAACGCGGCCGAGGGGGTGCAGATGGTGCAAGCCGTCGAGAAAGCCGGGGTAGCCAACACCGTCTGGTACAACTATCGCCGGATTCCTGCTGTGTCGTTGGCCAAAAAGATTATCGACGAAGGCAAACTCGGCCGGATCTTTCACTATCGGGCGAAGTTTCTGCAAGATTGGACTATCAATCCCGAAGTGCCTCAGGGAGGAGCAGGGACTTGGCGGCTCGATGTAACTGTGGCAGGGTCAGGGGTTTCCGGCGATTTGCTCGCCCATTGCATCGATACGGCATTGTGGCTCAACGGTCGCATCGACACGGTCTGTGCCCTCACGGAAACCTTCGTCAAGGAGCGCAAGCATGCTCTGACGGGGCAAGTGGAAAAGGTCGGCATCGATGATGCCTGCACCTTCTTCGGCCGATTCGAGAACGGCTCGCTGGCGAATTTTGAATCGACCCGTTACGCCCGGGGGCACAAAGCCTTGTACACCTTCGAGATCAACGGCGAGAAAGCCTCGATCTTCTGGGATTTGCATGATCTACATCGGTTGCAATATTTCGATCACCGCGATGAAGGGAAATTGCGTGGTTGGCGTTCTGTCCATGTCAGCGACAACAGCGGCGAGCATCCCTACATGGATCACTGGTGGGTGCCGGGGTTGCAAATCGGCTACGATTCCAGCTTTACGCACCAAGTGGCCGACTTCCTGATCAACCTGGGCAAAGGCCAGCCGACTTCGCCGACGTTCCGCGAAGCCTACGAAACGCAACTGATCTTGGATGCGATCCTTCAGTCGGCCAAAACTCAACAATGGGTGCAAGTGGCCAAAGGCTGATCGACCACGACGCTTTGCCCGTTGCTAAACGAACAGCATCCGTCTCCGAACCTCACAGGTCTACGAGGTCTTCGGGAGACGGATCCCGCATGCCGATCCTCTCCAATCCACCTCCTGCTGGTTCTCTCTAACGCGATTGCTCAAACCAATACCCCGTGTTTGCGTAGCCAATCCCACATCCAAAACCGTGCCTGTTCCATGCCGATCAGCTCTTGGCGGACGGTCACTTTGGTCGCGGCTAATTCGGGAGCGCCCTCGTAGATGAACTGGACTGGTTGATTCGGTTGGGGAGCATCGATCACTTTATTTAGACCGGGAATCTTTCGCAGTCCCGAACGCGCCGCGTTCTCGACCGCCTTTAAGCTGTCACTAATTTTTTTCGATGGATCGGGCACCAATCCCTTTTCGCCGAACGGAGTGCCCCCCATGGCACCGTGGGTGGTGAAGAAGTGCCTCATCTGAAAATTCACTCCGGCCGCAGCACGCAACGCGCAATTGCCGAACGACTTACGGCTCTCGGCTTCAGGAGCACGCACGGCGTGGTAGCAGTTTTTGACATTCGCCGGCACTACATCGGCGCGATCGATGACGATGCTGCGATCGACCGCATCGAACAGGAACATCGCTTCGACGGGAATCCCCAGATCGCCGAGTATGGCCGCAGTGTTCACTACAATGGCTGCCCCACGACTGAAACCCGTCAGATAAAGTTTTTCGTTCGGATGCATCTGCAACTCAACGCGAATCTGTTCGGCAAGGATTTCCGGCTTGGTCATACGTTCGCCGAAGCCCTTCCAATCCGGCCCGCGGACGTAGACCTTCCGTTGGGGGGTCTCGTTGCAGATGGTCCGAACATGACTCTTGGCCGTCTCTTTATCGTATGTAGCAATATCGGAATCACCAGTTCCATCGACGCCGAATAGCATGAGAGTTTTCCTTGAAGAGTGAGTACGGACTCCGTTAAGAAATCTATCGTATCTCAACGTCCGAAACGGCATCGGGAATCGATCCATCGACTTTTTCCTCGGGCGATCCCAGAGTTACCGTTCGTTACCGTTCACCGTTCCGGGGAGCGTTGGAGCGGCACTTCGATCAGTTGGAGTCGATCGGCTTGCAGGCTGGCACGCACCGCGGCGGTCAGGGACTCCGGTTCCTCGATGCGTTGGGCCGGCACTCCCAAGGCTCGCGCTAGACCAACAAAATCGATGGCCGGCGAGGTCAGGTTCATCCCCGGACAATCAGGATGGCGCAACTCCGGGAGTGCCAACAGATCGCCACCTTGTTTCAGAATCTGATATTGGGAATTGTTGGCAATTAGGAAGGTGACCGGAATCTGATGATGGGCCGCCGTCCATAAGGACTGAATGCCATACATCGACGCGCCATCGCCGATCAAGGCCAACACGGGGCGTTGTGGCCAAGCCAATTTAACGCCCAGAGCCACCCCCGTTCCCCACCCCAACGCCCAGCCCCGGTGAGCAAAAAACGCTGGCGGATCACCCAAGACGCCCAATCGCTCGAATAAATGCTGATTCGTCGTCACCGCTTCATCGACCACTACCACCTCCGGGGGGAGCGATTCCGCTAAAGCCATCATCAACACCGATGCCTCCATCGGCTGGTTCGACCAACGCGATCGCACCTCGGCGACGATGGTTTCGCGTTGCTGCTGACGTGCCATTTGCTCCTGGTGTCGTCGTTTTTCCGCGCGGGCTTGCCGGGCCGGATCGTTCGGCAATAACGTGAGCAGCTCGGCCAACGCCATTTTGGGATCGCCGATCACCCCAACGTCGATGGGATAATTTTTGCCGATCTCCCAAGGCACGGAGTCCAGATGGATCAGACGCATGCCGGTCGGCAGGGGCTGTTCGGGTTCGCGATAGATGTAGAGCCGCAACAGGGCCGCCCCGACGACGAACAAGACATCGTGCCCGCGCAACTGGGCGTGAATCTCCGGTGACCAGGAGGGCAAAACGCCGCGATAAAGCGGATGATTGGCCGGCACCGGCAAGCGACCGTGCGATGGTGCCCCCTCCGCAAAGATGACCGCGCCGAGGCGTTCGGCAAGCGTCACCAGTTCGACGCAAGCGTCGGCTTCGGTGACTCGCGAACCGGCAAGGATCGCGGGATTTTGTGCTTCCGCTAAACAAGCGGCGGCCTGGCGCAGCGAATCAAGCGGCGGACGGATGCGCCCATCGATCATCGTCGGCGGTGAAAGATCCAATCCTTCGGCCAATTCCATTTGTACGTCGAGGGGGAACGATAGAAACACCGGCCCCCGCGGAGGTGTCAGAGCCACTTGGATGGCCCGACGCACCGCCTGGGGCAGATCCTGCACCCGGGGCACTTCGTAGCTCCATTTAGTCAACGGTTGGGCCCAACGTACCAGATCGCCTTCAAGGACAGGTTCGGCCAAACGCAGGCGTCGATCTTGCTGTCCCGCGGTGACCAACAGTGGGGTGCGTTCGATAAACGCGTTGTACAACATTCCCATCGCGTTGCCCAAACCGCAGGCCGTGTGCAGGTTGACCACCCCCAACTTCCCCGAGGCCATGGCAAAGCCATCGGCCATCGTCAGCACTGGGATTTCGTGCAGGCCAAACACATACTCCAACCGCTGATCGTGGTGCAGAGCCGCATTCAATGGCAATTCGGTAGTCCCGGGATTGCCAAAGATATAACGCACCCCGGCAGCGTGTAAGATCTCGAGAAAGGCTTGAATTCCGTTCATGTTCGCGACTTGTCTCAGGGAGGGAAATCGGGGAAAGGAACCTCAAGCAAGACACCTCCGCGGGGCGTTGTCTCCCTCGGAGGAATTATCTCGCAGCAGTCGTGCAATCCTGTCTGAGAAGAGCGATCAATGGCTTCTCAAGGAATTGAATACCATTCCTGTCAACAGTTTCGGATAGAAGTAGGTCGATTTCGGCGGCATCTTCTCCAAGTTGCCGGCGATCAGTTCGACGTGAGTCATCGTGGCCGGCGGAACCAAAACGCTCAACGGCACTTGCCGGGCGTGGATCGCGTCGGCGACTTCCTGTAACAGATGCACATACTTGCACCGAGGTTGGACACCGAACCGTGGGGCAAGCAGGTGATCCAAGACCAGCACATGCAAGACGCTGACGGCCAACTCCCGCCATGCCGCGGAATGCTCCGGGACCAGCCGCTCCATGATCGAACTATCGCGTAGTTTGGCCGTCAGCCACACTCCATCGACGGCGGTGCCGAAACCGAGGATGGCTTGCGTTCCGTCGATTTCGATGCGTTCCCAGGTTTCACGGAGGGCTGCTTCTCCGGTTCCTACCAACTCGACCTCGAAATGCTCTTGCAGTACCGCACGCAACTGGTCGCTGCTCAGCGGTGGCAGTTCGGAAACCAGGCGATGTGTCGGCAAAATCACCAATCCCGGATCGCTCATCGAAACGAGCATCATCATAATGAACCGTGCCGGGGCATCTTCATGAGTGGCTTCCCCCGCGTCGATCTGCTCTGCCAGATACTTCAAGCCCGTTTCGTAGCGATGATGCCCGTCGGCGATGTAGATCGGCTTCGGTCCCATCAAGCCGGTCACTTTCGAGATCAACGCCGAGTCGGTGATGATCCAAAGTCGGCTCGTCACCCCGAGATGATCGGTCGCTTCAATGGGCAGCGTTTTCAACAGCACCGGCTCGAAATGGGCGAACACCTCATTCGCAGCATCAGGATACAAGCCGAACACCGAAGAAAGGTTCATTCCTGTAGCCCGATACAACGCGAGGCGGTCGGCTTTCGGGCCGGCCAACGTCTGTTCGTGCGGATAAATCCGGCCGCTGCCGAACGGTTCGAGACGCACTCGAGCAAAAAAGCCTCGCCGGGTATAAATTCGGCCTTCGACCTCGAAGGTTTGTTCGTACACATACAAGGCCCGCGCAGAATCTTGCACCAAAACATCGGCGGCGATCCACTCTTTCAACGTGCGTGCCGCCCGGGTGTAGCGATTGTTTTGCTCGTTGTCCCCTGGTTCGTCTTTGGTCAATTCCAGACGAATCGCGTTGTAGGGGCTGCGATCGTACAAGGCTTGCTGCAACGCCGGATCGATCACATCATACGGCGGAGCCACCACCTCCGACAGGTTGCCTACTCGTCCCAAGTCGTAGCGATATGCTCGAAAAGCGCGAATCTCAGCCATGATTGTCGATGCCTCTGCACGATAGCGGTTGCATCATCCCATCGATGCAAGCAGTCCACCGCGTTTGGGTTTCCGGTCGATGCCGCGTGCGGTATCTTAGGAAACAGACCGTCGCGCAAACAGAGGCGAACCATGTCGATGACCGATTGCGAAATTCGTGCCCGCTTGACGGATCGTCTGGCCCAGGTGGAACAACGTATTGCCGCGGCCTGCCGCCGGGCCGGGCGTTCGCGTGCCGAGGTCACCCTCGTCGCGGTCACCAAGACAGTAGGTCCCCGCGTTGTTCGGTTGCTGCCCGAACTCGGCATGCACGATGTCGGGGAGAATCGCCCCCAGGAATTAAAACGCAAGTACCTGCTCGCTCCTCACTTGCGTTGGCACATGATCGGCCATCTGCAACGCAACAAGATCGACTTGGTACTCCCCACCGCTCAGGTGATCCATTCTCTGGACAGCGTTCGACTATTGACCGCGGTCGATCAGGCACTCTCGGCCGCAGCCGCGACCAGTGCCGGTGCCGGCACCGAGGCGGGAGCTCTCCTGCGTGGCTTGATTCAGTTCAACCTCAGCGGCGAGGCCAGCAAATTCGGTTTCGCGGTCACGGAAATCGACACCGTAGCCAACACGCTACGCTGCCTGAAGTCCTTGCCCATCAGCGGTTTGATGACGATGGCGGCCTACACCGATGATCCTGAAACCACCCGGCCGACCTTCCGCGCGTTACGCCTGCTGCGCGATCGTTTAGCCGAACAACTTGGCCGACCTGCCAGCGAACTCGGTTGGCTGTCCATGGGGATGAGCAACGATTTCGAGATCGCCATCGAAGAGGGGGCCACGCACTTGCGTTTGGGCACCGTGCTCTTTGAGGATCTGCCGACCGATTGACTAGGGAGATCCACCACCTTCGGACTTAAGAAGTGAGGTCGACCCCCCTGGGGGCTTCCACCTGCAGCCAATCGGCGTAACGCAGTTGTACCGAGATCGAGTGGTCGCCAGCGTTGAAGTGGATCGATTCGTTGTCGGCTAGCCGAAAATCAGCATAAGTAGCCAGCCCGAAGAGACTTCCGAACGGCGGCACAGCTCCTGGTTCCAGCCCGGTCAGAGCCAGCAGTTCTTCCTTCGTGGCAAAGCGGGACTGGGTCGACAAAGCGGCCCGCGCCTTTTTGCTGTCGAGTTTGCGATCGGCCGGGAGCACCAACAGCGCAAAGGTATCTCCCCCCTTGACCACCAAGGCTTTAGCACCGCTGGCCAACGACACGCCGCGGATCGCCGCCGCTTGTTCGCTGGTGAATACCGGTGCGTGATGCGTCACCACGAACGCAATCCCGGCTTGACGCAGTTTCTGTTCGAGCCGCTCAAAGACGGTCGGCATGGGGCACTCGCTCGTTCGGTCCCGGGCACTCGCTCGTTCGGTCCCGAACCGCTCACGGGGCATTGCGTTGCAGTGATCGGGGCGTGCGGTCGTATACGATGTCCATCCAGCCGATCATCATCTCTTGCCACGTCTGATCGCCCCAGCCGACGAAACGGTTCGGATCAGGATTCAACGGATTTTTCGCTGAATTATCATAGTGCGCCACGCACTTGACCCGCCAACCGGCACGAAACGCCACCGGCGTTTCCAAACGATACACCGTCTGCCAGTTGAAATCGTACTTGGGGACGTTCAACAGCGGAATCGACTTCCCTTCGGAATCGATCAGGTACATCTCGAAACTTTTGCCACGCAAGTGCATGTGGGGCATGAGGTTGAAGATTTTGCCATCGTGCCGCAGCACGAAGTTCGATTCCACACGATGGTTGTCAGCCCTCGGGGGAATCCGCAGTCGGCCGTTGAACACCGGAATCGTCATCACTTCCCGTTCCGGCAATTCCTTGGCAAAGACGAGGCCAATCTGCGAGCGATCCTTGCGGGCTTTGCCGTCCGGGGTGTAGTGCATCTGCAACACGATTTTCGAGCCTTTGGGAATGCGGATGGCTGCCCCTTCGGGGAAAATCATCGGCATATCGCCGGGCGCGGTGCCGCACAACACGCGGGCGTTGCGTGCTCCGGGCAGAAACGGGAAGTTGGGGTATTCGGGATCAATCTCTTCCAGCGGCGGCACAATGTAGGCCAAAATGTGATGCACCACTTCCGGCGCACCGGGCTTGGCTTCCGCTCGAATCACCCACTTGTCTTCCCGGAAACCGGGATCTAGCACAAACAGTTGATAAGGAATGCCTCCCGGGGGTGTCTCGGCAGGGACGGCGTATTCTGTCTCCATCTTGAGGATCAAATCGGGCTTGCCGATCCGCCAGCCACTGTCGTCGAAACGGATCGGCGGGGGCAAGTCTTTGGCATCCCCCTGCACGCAACCTTCGTCGATCCAATTCCGTAAGGTCAGGCGTGCTTCGTCGGGAAGCGAGCGATCGTTGCTGTACTTGGCCACTGTGTTGTCGGCATGCCACGGAGGCATCCGGCGATTTTCAATCACTTCGCGGATCATCTCCGACCAAGCCGCCACGTCGGAATATTCCTGCAGCGGCATCGGCCCAATTTGGCCGGGGCGATGGCATTCTTGGCAGTATTTCTGCAGAATCGGCACGATGTGTTTGGTGAAAGTCAAGCCACTGCTGGGCTTGGTGCTGTGTTTGGGGGTTCGGCCAATCAGGCAGCCGGGCGCGGCCGTTTCGGCTACCGCCACCGGTTTGCCGGCCAAAACTGCCTCGATGGCATCGGCCAATTCCCGAGTCGTCGGTCGAAGTTTCTTGTAATCGATGCCGAACTGATCGTCGATGCGTCCGTGATAGCGGATCACCCGTTGCCCATCTAACACGAACGCTTCGGGAGTGCGCCGCGCTCCGAAACGGTCCGCAATCCGCTGATCGAAATCTTTCACCATCGGAAACGCGATTTCGTTCGCATTCGCATGGTCCGCCGTCTCCGTCAGCGAATCTTGGGCATTGGGGTTAATCCCGATAAACCGCACCCCTTGGGCGGAGTACGTCGCCTGCATGCGATTCAACGTCGGCAGATACGCATTGTTGATCGGGCAAGCCGTCCCCAGAAACAGCACCACGGTGGCTTTCGCGGGATGTTTCGGATCGACCAACCGCACCGGCTGACGGGTGCGTACTTCCCGCAATTCAAAGTCTTCGACGGTTTTCCCCACCATCGAGGCCGATTTCCCCGGTTCCGCTTGCACCCCTACCACGATGCACAACCAGCAACTCCAAGTGATCCACCCATGCCGGCTCATCATGAGATGCTACTCCACCATCCAACCAACCACTGCGAAATTCCACCTCAATTCGGGCACATCGCCAGCTTTGCCCTATTCCCAATCGCGCGACAACTCAGCTCATTCCAAGCACAGCCCAGGCTCGGCCCAGAAAGTCCGTAAAGCCGATCGCAAGCTCCGCTCATGTACTCCCACGACTGCGGCAACCGGGGCGAGGTCCACAATACGGGGTTGCCTAGTATACCGGCTCAGTGGGGGAGAAGTTTCACCAACCCCGCAGGATTTTGCCGAAACTTCTCCTGAGCCGGCGCCGGCTATCTGCCAAAGCGACAGTCGCTCCTTTTCGCTCCCCCTGCCAAGATTGCAGGATAGCCGAAGTTGCTGCGGAACACGTCTTCGCAAACCTCGAAAAACAAATCACTTGCGACTCTCGAACATCTCAGGCACGCGACTTGCAGTAATTTAGGCGTCGAGAAAGCTACATCCGGTCGAACTCGCAAGGAGAGTTGGCACGATGGCACTTAAGCCGATAGGCGATCGCGTAATTGTCGAACGTTTCCCCGCCGAGGAAAAAACCTCAGGCGGCATCTTGCTCCCTGATACCGCTAAGAACAAACCTCAAAAGGGCAAAGTCCTTGAAGTCGGCCCGGGCAAACTGCTGAAGGACGGTTCGCGCAAGCCGATGCAAGTCAAACCCGGCGACGTAGTTCTGTTCACCTCCTGGGCCGGCGATGAGTTCAAAGACCGTCGTCTCCAGGCCGAAATTCTGGTGATGCACGAAGAGGACATCCTGGCCGTTATCGAAGAGTGATTCCCTCAGTAATTACCGAACCTGCGAGCTTACTACCAACCCAGGTTCGTTGCCCTGATTTTCTTAAGACCCACTGGAGTGAGGATACCGCATGAGCGCTAAACAAATTGCCTTCGACCAAGAAGCCCGCGATGCAATGCGCCGTGGCATTGCCAAACTGGCCCGCGCTGTGAAGGTGACTCTCGGCCCCAAAGGCCGCAACGTCATCATCCAAAAGAGCTTCGGGTCCCCAACCGTCACCAAGGACGGGGTCACCGTCGCCAAGGAAATCGAACTCGAAGACAAATATGAAAACATGGGCGCTCGCATGGTCCGCGAAGTCGCCAGCAAAACCTCCGACGTTGCCGGCGACGGCACCACCACCGCCACGGTGCTGGCTGAAGCGATCTTCAACGAAGGCTTGCGCGCCGTCGTCTCGGGCGTCAACCCTATGCTGATGAAACGCGGCATGGATAAAGCCGTCGAAGACATCGTCGCTCAGCTCAAGGCCATGAGTATCCCCGTCAAGTCGAAGAAAGACCTTGAAAACGTCGCTACCATCGCCGCCAACAACGACAACGCCATCGGGCGCATCATTGCCGAAGCCATGGATAAGGTCGGCAAAGATGGCGTGATCACCGTCGAAGAAGGCAAAACCGCCGAAACCGAGCTTGAAGTCGTGGAAGGCATGCAGTTTGATCG
>CALEEC010000440.1 GCA_937949245.1 uncultured Gemmataceae bacterium
TGGTCCAGGTATCGGCAAAGGAGTCGTGCGTGAAGATCTGATCGAACACATCGACATAGCCGCGATCTCGTTGGCTTTGGCGGGTATTCCGATCCCTCGCTGGATGCAAGGGCAAAACGTGCTGGCCCCGGACTATCGGCCACGCCAAGCCATCTTCGCGGCTCGCGATCGCTGCGATGAAACGATCGATCGCATCCGCTGTGTCCGCACCGCCCGGTTCAAGTACATCCGCAACTATCTGCCGGAACGTCCTCTCTTGCAACCCTGTGCCTACAAAGACGACAAGGCGATCCTCCAGAAACTCCGCGAATTGCACGACCAGAAGAAATTGACCGCATTGCAAGAATCGCTGCTGTTCGCCCCGAAACGACCGGCTGAAGAACTGTACGATCTGACCAACGATCCATATGAACTGAAGAACCTCGCCAACGATCCGAAGTACGCGACCACCTTAGCCGAGTCACGCCAACGCTTAGCCGATTGGGAGAAACGCACCGGCGACCAAGGCCGGCAACCCGAACCCATGGCGATGTATGACTCCGATATGGCCGTCTACCTCGCGGCATCGCGGAAAGATCGGGAAGGACTGAAACGCAACATCGAGTGGCACAAGAAACTCGCGGCCGAGGGCAAATAGCAATCATCAGGTAGTCCAAGGGATTGTCGCGCGACCGCCTCCCCGGAGCCGACGACGCCCGTCGTCGGGTTTCCGAAACCACCCGCGGACTGGCGTCCGCGGCTCTCGAAAACGCAGGAGCCGAAGAGCCTTGGTTTTCCTTAGCCGATCTCCCAGGGAATCGTTACAATTACTCCGACATGTTCGGCAACGCGTTCTTTTTCTGGAAGGCGACACCCATGATCCATCGAATTCCGCGTCGAGAGTTTCTCGGTCAATCTCTGTCAATTACCGCAGGACTAGGACTAGCCGGTTCGCTGTGGGCTGCCGACGACAAGGCGAAAAAGCCGTTGTTCCGCATCTCGCTCGCCCAATGGTCGTTGCATCGTGCGTTCCGCAGTAATAAGCTCGACCCGCTGCACTTTGCCAAGATTGCCAGGACCGATTTTGGCATCGATGCGGTTGAATATGTCAACCAATTCTACTTCGGCAAAGTGAACGATGCGAAGTACGTCGCGGAACTCAAAAAGATCGCCAGCGATCAAGGGGTCAAGAGCCTGTTAATCATGTGCGATCGTGAAGGTGCACTGGGCGACGCTGACGAGAAGAAACGTAAACAAGCGGTCGAAAACCATTACAAATGGGTCGAAATGGCCAAGGAATTGGGCTGCCACTCGATTCGGGTCAATGCTCAAAGCAGCGGCACCCGTGAAGAACAGGCCGAACGTGCCGCCGATGGCCTGCGTCGCTTGACCGAGTTCGCCATCAAGCATGGACTGAACGTCATCGTCGAAAATCACGGCGGACTGTCTTCTGATGGAGCTTGGCTGGCCGGCGTGATCAAGAAAGTCAATTTGCCTCAATGCGGTACGCTACCGGACTTTGGCAACTTCAGGATCAGCGAAGGCCAAATGTATGACCGCTACAAGGGAGTCGCGGAACTGATGCCGTTCGCCAAGGGCGTCAGCGCCAAGTCGCACGACTTCGACGAGCAAGGCCAAGAGATCCACACCGACTTCCTGAAGATGATGAAGATCGTCCTCGACGCTGGCTATCGCGGCTACGTTGGCATTGAGTACGAAGGCAAGAAACTGTCCGAACCCGAAGGCATCATGGCCACCAAGAAACTGCTCGAAAAAGTCCGCGACGAATTGGCCAAGTCGTATACATGAGAGCTAGAGAGGGGCGGTTTCCGCATTGGGACAGCATAGGCACAACCTAGATGCTGTCCCAAGGATGGAAGGCAGAACCTTCCGGTATTCTTCGAGGAGAGCAGGGGGGCAGGATCATTTCTGCAAGATCGGCAGGTAGTTTTTGGGAATCTGAAGAATGATGCAAGCCATCGCGGTGGCGTAGTGATTGCAGGTGGTCGGGTCGGTCCAGAAGCCATCGCCCCGGAATCGGCTTCGCGTCAACAATTCATCTCGCATGGCGGGGAACCATTCGTTCCAATAGTGGCCCCCCGCGGTCCACATCGCTTGGGTGGCATAGTATTGCGAATAGAAATAGTGAATATCGGGAATGTCGCGCCGCGCGAACGGTTGGCCCGGTTTGTAGGCCAGCAGATAACGCAAACCACGATCGATGGCCGGTCCCTGATAGACCCCCGCCGAATACAACGCCACTACCGCCGCGGCCGTGCGACCAAACGCCGACGAACCTTGCTGCCGAAAATAACTGAAGCCGCCGTCCGGCGTCTGACACTCGTAAACGTAACGGATACAGCGATCGACCGTCGATTTCGGCACATAAAAGCCGGCATTGCGAGCGGCACGCAACGCCATGATCTGGCAAATCGTCACCGACACGTCGGCTTGTTGTGGCACCGGTTGATAACGCCAACCCCCGTCGCGACTCTGCGAGTTGACGATCAGTTGCACCGCTAATTCCAACGCTTCGCGGGTGCGCTGCTGTAAGGTCAGGTCGGGGATCATGCCGTAGACCTCGGCCAGAAACAACGTGCCGAAGCCATGCGAATACATCGGCCCATGCGGCAAGCTCACGGGGTTGTACAGAAAACCCGGCGTCTGCGTCGAGCGTCTGTCCAGCAAGAAACGCAAGGCGCGAACGACCACCTGACCATACTTGCCGCGATCGGGCATGTGGCCCCCAGCCAGAAACGCCAAGCCCGCCAAACTCGTCACCGCGATGTGGCCGTGATATTGCGGCCGATCGCCGAACGAACCGTCGTTGTTTTGCGTGGCCGCGAGGTAGGCCAAACCGCGGTCGATCGCGTCGAGGGTTTCCGGGGTCATCATCGATCCCGAACTCGCCACGGCCGTTTCGTGATCGACGTTCGGTTGCGCTCGCAATTCCACAGCAAGCGGCACTCCCAAGGTACCGACCAACGATTGTCGCAGAAACTCACGGCGATTGGGATAGGAACGCATCGCTTGAACTCGCTGGATCAGGAACACGCTCGGATTCGCTAGAACCTCGTCGGATTCGCTGCCGTAGATCGATCAACGCATCGGTGACCTTTGCAGGCGTTTCGTCTCGTCGTTCAACGAACTGAAGTACGCTCGCAAGAGTTCGCTGTAGCGCGGCATGAACTGTTCGCGGTAATATTGATCCATCTCTTGTCGTGCCTTTTCGGGGAGATGGCCCCAGACGTCTTTGTACACATCGAGCAATCGCGGAGCGACGTTGGTCCAAGGCGACGACGGATCGCGTTCGGTCGCGGTCGGCGTCGTGGGATCGCCCGAGCCTTGTGATGGGAGCATCGGCATGGGCGTCGGCATCGGTTGCTGGGAAGTCGGCATTGGGGAGGATTGCCTTAGGGCTTGTTCGCGTTCTTGCCGACGCCGTTCCCGGCGTTCCATTCGTTGATTGCGGTCGGATAGGGCCGTCGGATCCGGCTTGCTCGTGGGATCGGGCATAGCCGTGGGATTGGGCTTGGCCATCGGCTGCGGCTTGGCCATGGGATCGGGCTTCGTTGTCGAATCCGGCTTAGCCATGGGATCGGGTTTCGTTGTCGGATCGGGCTTGGGGAGTGGTTCGCGTTGCGGGGGCGTAGGGGGGGCCGATGCCGAATCCATGGGGGCTTTCGACGGCATCGGCGTCTCGGATTTGCTAGGGAAAGGCGCTGGCGATTCCATCGGCGTTTTTGACGACAGGGGGGCGTCCGAGTCCGCGTCCGATTTCATAGGCGTGTCCGAAGACATCGGCGAATTGACGGACATCGGTTTGTCGTTTTTCGGTGGTGGATCGCCTCGCAACAGACGTGCCAGGTCGGTTTCGATCTGAAATTGCAGGCGAACCGTCGCAGCGTCGGCCTCTCCGCGATCGAGGCGTTCGACGGCAGCGGCGCTGTTGCGGAGCAACCGCTCGATCCGTTCCTCGGCCGAGAGATCGGCGTCATCCGCAAGCATCCGCAAGCCTTGGAACATGGCCAGCACTAGGGCTAGGAGCATGGTCATTTCTCCGGGGGAAGGTCCGTGTTGGGCAGCACCTTACGCAGCAGTTCGGCGATGCCGGCCTGTTCGGCGCGAAGGGCGTCCCATTGCCGGGCTTGCTCTTCGGTCCATTGGGCGCGATCGGGATACTTCGTTTGGAACTCGATGGTTTTGCTACGCACCTCGGCTTGCCAATCGCGTAACAGTTGCCATTGAGCCGAAAGGGGGACGCGGTCGGTGCGAGCAGGGGCGTTCGGAGACGTCGGTGAGTCGGCTTCGGGGGGAACCTTCGGGGAAGCCCGGGGGGGGGAGGCGGGGGCCGTGGCTTCCCGCAATCCTTTGAGCAATTGATCGATCAGAGTCAATGCTCGCTGGTGTTGGGCAGCGGTCGCGTTTTGGCCGAGCGTCTCCAATTCCTGATCGATCGGCTGGGCTTGGGCTGATTCCAATGCCGTGAGAGCGTCTTCCTTGCGTTCGGCGATACGTTGGGAAGCAGCATCGAGGGCAGCGGCGGCTTGCTCCAACCGTCGAGCGAACACTGGGGCATCGGCAAGGCGTTGGCTGATGAAATTGCGGAGTTCTTCGCTCAACTGCTCATGCCGATCGATAAGGTCGCTGAAACGAACAACCTCGGCACGGTCCCAGAATTTGGCTTTGCGGATGATCGCGTCGACGCGTCGGCTTTCGTCGATAGTCGATTGCACCTTACGCCGCAGCGTGTCTAACTGTTGCAGCAGTTGCCGGGTCGGTTCGCGTTGCAGCGTATCGGGGGAATCGGCCGGGAGGGTTTCGGCACGCTCTTGAGCTTCGTCGAGGCGATCAAGGATGCGATGTTGCTTTTGCGGGTCGGCGGTGCCGGATTCCAGATCGCGGGCCGCGTCACGCATGTCGTCAGCAGCGTGGCGCAGGGTTTCGGCGGTGAACGGATCGTCTTCCGCATCGGCTTCGCGGGCCAATTGACGGGTCGCCTGATCCAGTTGGTGCTGTTGCAACGCTAAGGCATCGAGTTGACGCTGCCGTTGTTGCGGATCGGTCAGGGCGTTGGCTTGGGCAATCTGTTTGCGCAGCCGCTCTTGAGCCTCGGCCAAGGTATCGACGCGATCCAACAGCCGTTGCCGATTCTTCCGCAAGCGATCGACCGACGGCGGAGGCGTCGCCGGAGGGGCAAAAGCCTCGACGAGGCGTTCAAGTTGCTCGCTGGTCGATCGCTGGGCTTCGCTCGCTTCCCCCAATGCCGGCAGATCGTTGGGACGATTCGCTGGCAGCTTGAGCCGTTGGCCCGCGTCGCGGAGGTGATTTTTCAACGCCTCGGTTTGGCCGGCTTCTCGTACCCGGCGTAGGGTGTCGAGTTCCGCTTGCAGGGCGGACAAGGTTCGTTCTAGGCGATCGGCTTGGGCTTCGCGTTCGTCGGCTTGCTGCTGCAACAGCAGTCGATCGGTCGAATCTGCGGGGAGGTGGGCGGCTTGCGTTCGCCGTTGTGCCGCTTCCTGCCGCAGCGCATCGACCTGAGCCGACTTGGTCGGCTGTTCCCGTTCGCGCTCGGCTAGCATGCGTTCGAGTTTATCGATCCATTGCCGACCGCGATCGGCGAGCCGCTCCTGCTGCGTGGCCAAGCGGTCGAGTTCCTTGCGTTCCTCGGCAAGCAGGCCGTCGCTGGCTTTACGTTGGAGCAACTGCCGGGCCAGTCGTTCGGTGCGTTCGCGTAAGCGGTCCTGATCGTGTTGCAATTGCCGGGCTTCGCCGCGGAGTTCGCCGGTCACGCTCCACGGTTCTAAGCGATCGATCAACCCCTGCAAGGTGCGTTCGACTTCTTGCTGGTGCGCTTGCAGCGTTGCCCATGGCAGATCTTTGGCCGATTCGTTCGAGATCGCTTCCCGAGCCAGCCCCAGCGAGGTTTCGACCGCGGGCAACTCTTCGCGGGCCAATCGCTCCAATTCGCGTTGCAGCAGATCCAGTCGCACGCTGGAAGACGACTTGGGCAACGCATTTTCGCGAAGCATCTGTTGTTGACGTTCCAACTCCGCAAGCAAACCATCGGTGGGAGAAGTTAGCCGACCGCGGATTTCGCTTTGCGTCTGTTCGATGCGTTGCAAGAGTTCTTGACGTTCCGACAAGCGAGTAGCCGGGGCTTTCGCCGCAGCCAAAGCCGCGAGCTGCTTGCGAACCTCGGCCTGTTGGGCGTGCAAGCGTTGCAATTCGTAGCGCAGTGCCGCCGCAGAGCGATCGAGTAACGCTTCCACACTCAAACGCCCGACAATCTGAATTTCGATCTCCGTACTCCGCCCCGGAGCTTTGAAGCCGG
>CALEEC010000441.1 GCA_937949245.1 uncultured Gemmataceae bacterium
CCAAACGAGCCGGGGGGTGATCGGTCGGGTGCAGCACGATGCGGGCATCCAGGGCGAGGACACGTTCCGAGGTGGCCAGCAGCGGGTTGATGTCCAGCTCGGCGATCGCGGGGAAGTCGATGATCAATTGGCTCATGCGGACCAAGAGCATCTCCAATTGGTCGATCGGCACCGGTTTTTGCCCTCGCACTCCTTGCAGAGCTTGGAAAACCTTGGTCCGCTGCATCAGTTGCCGAGCCAGGGTACGATTGAGCGGCGGAAGTGCCAAGGCGCTGTCATGGAACACTTCGACCAGGATGCCCCCGGCCCCAAAGAGGATCACTGGTCCAAATTGCGGATCGACCGACGAGCCGACGATCAACTCGAAGCCTTTTCCGCCGATCATCGGTTGCACCGTCACGCCGTCGAACGCGGACTGCGGGACGGCTTCGCGGATGCGTCGGAAGGCATCGCGAACCGCGGCAGCATCGGTCAGGTTTAGGCGGACTCCCCCCACGTCCGATTTGTGGGTGATAGTCTTAGATTGCAATTTGAGGACGACCGGATAGCCCAACTGCTCGGCCGTTTGCACCGCGGCATCTTCGGTCAGGGCTGTCACGGTCAATACCGTGGGAATGCCATAGGCGGCCAGAACGTCTTTGGCCTCGGCTTCGGTGAGCAAAGTACGGTTCTCGGCCCGGACGGCCGCGACGACCATTTGCACCCGCTGCACGTCGGGTTGGAAATCTTCGGGGAGGGCCGGCGGGGTTTCGTACAGGGCGTTTTGGCTTTCGCGGTATTGCACCAGATGGAGGAATGCCCGGATGGCCGCTTCTGGGGTGTCGAAGGTGGGAATGCCAGCACGGGTCAATAGATCGCGGCCGGGTTGCAGCGTTTGTCCGCCCAGCCAGCAGGTGAGGACCGGTTTGCCAGTGATGCAACCGAACTCGGCCACTTGACGCGCCGTTTCGGTCGGATTGGTCATCGCTTGCGGCGTCAGCAGCAGCAACAGGCCGTCGAGGTTCGGATCTCGGGCACAGACTTCGAGGGCTTGGCGATAAGTTTCCGGCTTGGCGTCTCCCAGCAAGTCGATGGGGTTAGCATGGCTCCAGAACGGGGAGAGGAAAGAGTTGAGACGGGCCAAAGTTTCGGGGCTAAGTTCGGCTAGTTGTCCTCCACCGCTCATCAACGCATCGACCGACATGACACCGGGACCACCGGCATTGGTCAGAATGGCCAACCGTGGTCCGCGCGGGATCGGCTGCATGGCCAAGATTTCCGACATGTGGAACAAATCGCGGATGAACGAGACGCGTAAAATCCCTGCACGGCGGAACGCGGCATCGAAAACCGCGTCGGCACCAGCCATCGCGCCGGTGTGCGATGCGGCCGCTTTGGCAGCCAATTCGTGCCGACCTGATTTGACCACGATGATCGGCTTGTTCCGAGCCACGGCCCGAGCGGCCGACAAGAATTTGCGCACGTCGCCGATCGATTCCATGTAGATGATGATGCTGTTGGTCGCAGGGTCGTCGCCGAAGTAGTCGATCAGGTCGGCAAAATCGACATCGACCATCGCTCCAACGCTGACGAAGGTGCTGAAGCCAATGTTGTTCTGGTTGGCCCAATCGAGGATCGACGTACAGATCGCGCCGGACTGACTGAGCAAGGCGACCTTGCCGGGTTTGGCCATGTCGGCGGCAAAACTGGCGTTCAAGTTGCTGGGCGGATGAATGATGCCCAAGCAGTTGGGACCGACAATGCGGAGTTTGCCCCGTGCCGCCTCGCGGATTTTCGCTTCCAAAGCGCGGCCCTCGGCTCCCAACTCGGAGAAACCGGCTGAGATGATGATAGCCGCTTTCACCTGAGCTGCTACGCACTCCTGGATCATCCCCGGCACGGTGCTGGCCGGCGTCGCGATCACGGCCAAATCGACCGCTTCCGGCAGGGCCGCCAAATTGGGATAGGTCCGCACCCCATGCGTCGCCTTGCGTTTCGGATTGACTGGATACACCACTCCTCCGAACGGATTGCTCAGCAGGTTGCGAATGAGGATCGACCCCACCGACCCCGGCGTGGCACTGGCACCAATGACCGCGACCGACTGCGGCCGGAAAAACGGGTCGAGCGAATGTTGGTAGCTGCTCATGCGTGCTACTCCCAGCAGAAAAGGGCTTCCGCGGTTATTGTACGAATCGCAGAGGTCGCAACCGTGAAAAGCGGACCCCGGAGGCATTTTTTGGGGGGCGGCTCACAAGGGAGATTGCTCGAAGACCAAGTACGACGTGGCTTGCATGCCCAGTTGCTGATAAGTCTGCTGGGCACGTTGATTGTCACGTTCGACGTACAAGCGCACGCCGATGACGTTGCCTTGTGCTTGGGCTCGACGGATCACCTCGTGGTATAGTTGGCGAAACACCCCTTGGCGGCGCGCCTCGATGGCTACATAGACGCTTTGAATCCACCAAAACCACGCATCGCGCCAGTCGCTCCATTCCAAGGTGACCATCAATTGGCCCTTGACTTCTCCCTGATGTTCGGCGACCAGATAGAAACCTTTCTTCGGATCGTCAAAGACGGCGGAGACGCCCCGCGTGACGACCGCGGGATCGAGTTTTTTGCCTTCAGTTTCGGCCGCCAGACGACGATTAAATTCCGTCAAAATCGGTACGTCGCGAGGTTCGGCCAAGCGGATGAGCCATTGCATAGTTGCCTCTGTGCCGGTAGGTACATACTGTGATGATGTTCCATCCTGAGGAAATAATTTATGGACCTGAGCGCTTACATCCGCGACATTCCCGACTTTCCCAAGCCCGGGATTCTGTTCAAAGACATCACTCCGCTATTGGCGGCCCCCCCGGCATTTGCCTACGCCATCGATCGGCTCGCGGAGCATTATGCCTCTTTCCCCATCGATGCCATTGCCGCGGCCGAGGCACGCGGGTTCTTGGTAGCCGCTCCGTTGGCGTTGAAACTGAGCAAACCCCTGGTGCCGCTGCGTAAGCCCGGCAAACTGCCGTACCGCACCTATAGCCTGAAATATGAGCTGGAATACGGTTCGGCCGAACTGCAAATGCATACCGATGGCATTGCTCCGGGCGCCCGCGTCTTGTTGGTCGATGATCTGCTAGCCACCGGCGGGACAATGCAGGCCGGCTGCCAACTGATCGAACAGGCCGGCGGGACGATTGCCGGGTGCGGCTTTCTGGTCGAATTGACCTTTCTTCACGGTCGCGAGAAACTCAAACCGCATGAGGTGTTCAGTCTCATCACCTATTGAGTTTGCTTCGCATCCCCTTGGGATGCGAGTGTGGAGGAAGGCCGATGCTCAATTTTGACAAAGCCGGAGGACTAGTGGCCGCGATTGCTCAGGATGCCGACACGGGAGAAGTCCTGATGTTGGCCTGGATGAATCGTGAAGCGTTCGAGGAAACGCTCCGCACCGGCCGAGCCGTCTACTTCAGCCGATCCCGCAACAAACTGTGGCGCAAAGGCGAAGAGAGTGGCCACGTCCAACAAGTCCGCGAAATTTACATCGACTGCGACGCCGACACCGTGTTGCTGAAGGTGCATCAGATCGGCGGGGCGGCTTGTCACGAAGGCTACAAGAGCTGTTTTTTCCGTAAACTCCAAGCCGGCGAACTGCACATCGTCGGCCAACGGGTGTTTGATCCGAAGCAGGTGTACGGCCAATGACCGAGACGCAACCTCTCCTGAAACTCGGCCTGCCGGCAGGCAGTCTGCAAGAAGCGACCGCCGAATTGTTCCGCAAAGCGGGCTACAAAATTACCTTCACCAGCCGAAGTTACTACCCGGCCATCGACGACCCGGAGATCACTTGCACGTTGATTCGTGCCCAGGAGATGCCGCGTTACGTTCAAGATGGTTCCCTCGACTGTGGCTTGACCGGTAAAGATTGGATTCTGGAAAATAATGCCGACGTGGTCGAATTAGCGGAGTTGGTCTTCAGCAAAGTTAGTCGGCGTCCGGTGCGTTGGGTGTTGGCTGTACCCCAAGACTCGCCGATCCGTACCGTGCAGGATCTGCAAGGCAAACGCATCGCCACCGAAGTCGTAAATCTGACGACCCGTTGGCTGGCCAGCCACGGGGTGACCGCCCAAGTCGAATTCAGTTGGGGAGCCACCGAAGTCAAACCGCCCAAACTCGCCGATGCTATCGTCGAGGTGACCGAAACCGGTTCCTCCCTGCGTGCCAACAACTTGCGCATCGTCTGCGATTTGCTCTCCAGCACACCGCGATTCATCGCCAATCATCAAGCCGTCGCCGACCCCTGGAAACGGCAGAAAATGGAAGATCTAATTCTGATGCTTCGCGGGGCGATGGCCGCCGAGGGGAAAGTCGGCTTGATGATGAACGTACGCCGGGAGCATCTGCCCCAGGTATTGGGGATCTTGCCCGCGTTGAAGAATCCTACGGTGTCTTCGCTGGCCGACGAGCAATGGGTCGCCGTCAACACCATCATCGACGAAGACACCGTGCGGCACATTGTCCCTCAACTGAAGGCCGCCGGGGCGTCGGGGATTGTCGAATATCCCCTCAGCAAAATCATCGACTGATCGGCAGCAAATACCGAGGGACGCTCTGATGTCACTTCCGCCGTTGGAATATCTGCCGAAGTTGCCGACCCGCCGCGACTTCCGCATCGGTTGTGCCGGAGCTGGCTTCATCATGGCCGACTGCCACTTGGTCGCTTATCGGCAAGCGGGCTTTCAGCCGGTCGCGATCGCCTCGCGTCAGCCGATCACGGCTCAGCAAGTCGCGGCCCGGCATGGCATTCCCGTGGTGCATGCCAGTTATGAGGCTTTGATCGAAGATCCGGCGATCGAAGTGCTCGACATCGCGGTTCCGCCCGATGTGCAGCCGACGCTGATTCGTCACGCGGCCGCTCACGGTCGGCACCTGAGGGGCATTCTGGCCCAGAAACCGTTGGCTTTAACCGTGGCCGAGGCCAACGAGTGCGTCGAATTGTGCCGTCAAGCAGGCATTGTGCTGGCCGTCAATCAGAACATGCGCTTCGATCAATCGGTGCGTGCGATGAAAGACCTCCTCCAACGGGGGTGGATCGGCGAGCCAGTTTTCGCCAGCATCGACATGCGCGCTATTCCGCATTGGATGCCCTGGAGCCAAGGTCTGCGTTCGTTGAGCACTTTTGTGATGAGCATTCATCACCTCGACACGTTTCGCTACTGGTTCGGCACGCCGCAGCGGGTGTTGGCCAGCACGCGCAGCGATCCGCGGACCTCGTTTCCGCATCGCGATGGCATCAACTTGTACATTTTGGAGTACGATACCGGCTTGCGTTGTGCCGCTTGGGACGATGTCTGGGCCGGTCCTGCCAAAGAAGGTGTCCCTAGCGACATCGGCATCCGTTGGCGGGTCGAAGGGACGGACGGCTTGGCCCTGGGTACCATCGGTTGGCCCAGTTATCCGACCCGCACGCCGAGTACCATCGACTTCGCTACCAAACTCCACCCCGAAGGTTGGCTCCGACCACGCTGGAACGAAGTCTGGTTCCCCGATGCGTTTGTCGGCACCATGGCCCAACTGCTCGTTGCCCTCGAAACCGGCAGCGAACCGGAAATCAGCGGACGCGACAACGTGGATACCATCGCCTTATGTGAAGCGGTGTTCGTCGCTGTCCAAGAACACCGCGTGACGACCGTAGCGGAGTTTCGCCCCCCACTTTGATCGCGGTTTTCGTCCGCTTACTTCTTCTCAACGATTTCCGCGAACTTGATGTTTCGGAAGGTCACTTCCATTGGTGGGCCGGCGTGCAACTGCCAAGCGATGATCCCTTCGTCGGGCAGTTTGTCAAATTCCTGATCGATCGCCACTACGCCGTTGACCGTGATGGTCACTTTCTTGCCGACGCAACGGATGCTGTAGTCATTGAAGTCGTCCGGCTTCAATTGGGGATTGATCGCTTTGGGGTCCGAGGCTTTCATCATTCCGCCGAAGCGTTCGCCATACAGACTGCCCCAGTAACCGGCCCCGATATCGCATTGCGGCCCGCCGACGACTTTCTTTTGTTCATCCAGCAGTTTGCTACGGATCTGAACGCCACTGTTGCCGATGTGTTTTTTCAACCGCACTTGGAAAGTCAGCTCAAAGTCTTTGTATTTTTTCTTTGAGCAAAGGAAGGTGTTGAACTTCAGCCCTTTGCCATCGCCGACGTTTTCGGTGCTACCGACGATGGTATCGCCGTCGATTTTCCAATATTCCTTCAGCCCATCCCAGTTTTCGGGACTGAGAAAATCATCGGCGTGCAGGTAAACCGGCGTCAACAGCAGAACCACGGCCCCAATCGCTCGGGAGAGACGCATTGCAGAGGTACTCCTTAGGAACAGAGAGTGCGTCGAAAGCATCAACCCTTTCGACATCGGTTCGTGATGGTATCGGTTGCTTATGGTGCCCGATTCGCGCTGGTTCGGCAATGGTCAAGCTGCAAAATCCCGAACGAAAATCCCACACGAAATGGGTTCGCTAAAACATACGCTAGAACGAATTTTTGTAAAACGATTCGCTTCTACGGCTGCTCCCTTTGCGGATGCTCGATCGAGGCAAAGTGAAGGCGTTGGGCAATCTGCCGTGGTGGCAAATTGGGGCGCACCTCGCGCCAACAGATGCGGTGTTTGCGGATGGGGGGAGACACAAGGAACAAACACGGGGGCTGACGCCCCCCGCTCGCGAGAAGATGCAATCGCTTCCGAGCAGCGGGTGCCCGCCGTGTGATGCCCACCGTGTGACGTTCGTCGTGTCTGCCCACCGTGTGACGTTCGTCGTGTCTGCCCGCCGTGTGACGTTCGCTGTGTCATGCAGCTCGGGGCCAGCATCACGTCTCGCGGCGGCCTGGAAAATGCTCCTCCCGCAAAACGGGCAATTTTTGCAGAAATCTTTGCCTTGGGAGTAGTACGTCAGGTATAAAGAAAACAATGTTGCCAGAGTATCGACTATTTATGAATGAGGCGGATTCGTCATGATTGCCGTCCGGTACGCCTGCCTGAGCTTGCTGACGTTGGGAACCTGGGCGTCGAGCTATGCTGCAGACCCTCCCTCGGCCCCACCTGCTGACAATGAGCGGATTCCCGCACTGATTCGCCAACTGGGCGACAAATCGTTCCGCGTGCGGGAGGCTGCCTCCAAAGAACTCATCGAACTCGGTTCCCGAGCCGTCCCCTATCTCCAAGCCAATATCAACGAACCCGATTCCGAAATTGCCGAACGCTGCCGACGCCTCCTGCCCATCGCGGCACGTAACGATCTGGAACGGCGAATCGTCGCTTTTCTCAACGACAAAGCCGACACCATGACTCCCCCCTTGGGAGGCTGGAAACGCTTCCAAGTAATCGTCGGCAATGATGCGTCGCAACGCGATCTGTTCGCCGAGATCTATCGCGATAACTTCAGCCTGCTGGAAACTTACGAGCGCAACCCCAAGGCCGTCCAAGCGGACTTAGCCAAACGCTGCAACGAGTTGTTCCAACGCGTCTATGGAGGCCAACGCTTCGGCGGGGGGCAGCCCAACACCGTCCGTTTCGAGGAAGTGGCCGCCATCGTCTTCATGGCCGGTGATCCTGAAATCACCCTCGACGTGCAATCGATGAACTATCTGACGAACCTGTTCTATCAGCAAGGTCCCCAGCAAGGCTTCCGCAAGCCCGGTAGCGGCCGCAAACTCCTCGAACGCTTCCTCGCCCGACAATCGAGCGATTTGGTGACGCTCAACAACACCTACCATCTGGCCCTAAATCTGGGGATGAACGACTTCATCCAGTCGACCCTCAAACCTAATGCGAGCAAGGCCATCCGCGATGCCGCGGGCCGCGGCCGTAGGTCCGATCCCAACGCCTTGTCGCAAGCGCTGTGGGTTGCTCAAGCACTCGATCTACGCGAAGGGTTGGATCTGGCCTTGATGCTCATCGATGATAAGTACGATTACCCGGTCTTCATGGCCGTTGCTTCCACCGCGATCGTGACCACCCTGAAACCCAACCAGCAACCTCAAATCAATGCCTGGACTCGCGGTCAGGGAATGATCCTTATCTCAAAGTTCGGCAACAAGTCGCACATTCCCACGCTGGAAGCTTTGTTTGGGGACAAAACCAACATCGGCGGGTTCGGCGTCAATAACGTCCGGGGCGATACGCAGTTACGCGATGCGGCTTTGTGCGTGTCGGTCTACCTCAGCGGTCAGAACCTCACCGACTACGGTTTCGCCTACTTTGAAGCCGTTCAAGGAGTCAAACCGCATCAAACCTCGGTCGGCTGCCTGGGCTTTTCCGACAACGAGAAACGCGAGGCCGCCTTCAAGAAGTGGCGGGAATGGCGGAGCAAAAACGATCCGACCCGAAATTGAGCCTGCCGGATCGCCGCGATCCTGTCTCCGTTCGGCGATCCTGAATTAATGATGCTAACCGGGCCGCTGGGCTAACGTCAGTTCGGCGATCCGTTGACCGGCTAACCAGCCGGTGGACCAAGCCGCTTGGAAATTGTATCCGCCGATAGGTCCATCCAGGTCGAGCAACTCCCCGGCAAAAAACAGTCCGGGGACGAGCTTGCTTTGCATGGTGCGGGAATCCACTTCAGCCAATGCCACCCCGCCGGCCGTCACTTCCGCTTTCTCGAATCCTAGCGTCCCTTGTACTGGCAGACGCAGCCGCTTGACGAAGCCGACCAGTTGCCCGCGATGGCTCTTGCTCAGGCCGGCTGCTTTGCGGTCGCTGGGTTGACCGGCCAACGTCAACAAAACCTCGGCGAGGCGCCGTGGTAATCGCGTGGCCAACACGCTGGCCAGTTGCTTTTTGCCCGAGGCCAACGCTTCTGTTTGCAAAAACTTGTCCCAGTCGGCCTCGGGGACGCTCGGGAGAAAGTCGAGTTCCAATTGCAACCTTTGCGATTGGGCATGCCGGGCGATGGGGCCACTGGCATCCAGCGGAGCCGGGCCGGTCAGGCCGAAATGAGCGAAGAGGAAGCCCCCGCGTTTCGTGGTCAACGTCCGCTGCTGTTCCAAGACGCGTACCGTGACATCGGCCAAGGTCACTCCGCGTAGGTCAGCCACCCAATCGGCTTGCACTCGGATCGGCACCAAAGCGGGCACTGGAGGAATGATCGTGTGCCCGAATTGAGCCGCCCAAGCGTAGCCATCTCCCCGCGTACCACAGCCGGGATACGATTGTCCGCCGGTGGTGAGCAGCAAGCGTGCCGTGGTCAGCGAGCGCAGGGCCGTCCGCACGCGAAAGCCCCCTTGCGGCAAGCGTTCCAGTCCGAGGACCGCTTCGTTGAGGGCCAACGTCGCGCCAGAGCGGTGCAGTCGCGCTAGCAGCGCGTTCAACACATCGACGGCGGTATCGGAAACCGGGAAGACTTTCCCCGTCGGTTCGACTTTCGTAGCGACCCCCTCGGCATGGAAGAAAGCAATCGTCTCGCGAGTGCCGAAATGGGCCAACGCGGAATGCAAGAATTGGCCTTTGGGGCCGAACGCAGCGACAATCGCCCGCGGATCGCAATCGTGCGTGATGTTGCAACGGGTGCCGCCGGACATCAGGATTTTTACGCCGGGCTTGCGATTGCGTTCTAGCAGCAGCACCCGGATACCTCCTTCCGCAGCACGGAGGGCGGCCATCAACCCCGCGGCACCGGCCCCGACGACAATCAAATCCCAATCCCAGGTCTGCATAGCGAGGTCACCGATTCCCGATCGGAGCGAACACTTGCATTCGGCGTCTGCTCCCACGACCCATAGACGACCGAACCGAACACGTTCGACAGCCGATCGAGAAATCGGTGAGTTCGGTTCCTGCGGCGCAACTGTGCTCCCACTTCAGTTCGTCGCAGTCACCTTACCCATACAATTCGCGAATGCCCACCCTAGGGGACAACTTCGCGGAAAAAAATGGGCTTCTGCGAGTTACTGCGTCCGTCTCCCTGGCCGATCTCCGAAGTTTCCGCTAACTTAGCTGCATGCAAGAAGAAGTGAAGCGTCCCATGAACCGGCCGGAATCTCCGTCCGAGTGGGAGCAGTGAGCGATCGAGATCGATCGATGATGCCAGAACCGATGCGTTTGGTCGTCGCGGTAAGCGGCAATGGCACCACCTTGCAGAATCTGATCGATCGCATCGCGGCGGGGCGGTTGTGTGCCCGGATCGTCGGTGTGATTTCCAGTCGCGGCGATGCTTTCGGCGTGCAGCGGGCCCAGACGGCTGGGTTGCCGGTAGTAGTGCTGCGTCGGCGTGATTTTCCCACTCTCCAAGCCTTTAGCGACGCCTTCTTCGCCCAGTGTCGGCAGTGGCATGCCGAGTTGGTCTGTCTGGCCGGCTTCTTGCAGAAACTCCAGATCCCGCCGGACTTCGTGCAGCGGGTGTTGAATATCCATCCCTCGCTGCTACCGGCGTTCGGGGGGCAAGGGATGTATGGCCACTTCGTCCACGAAGCGGTCTTGCGTACCGGGGTGAGCGAAACGGGTTGCACCGTCCATTGGGTCGATGACGAATACGATCATGGGCCGATCCTGCTGCAAAAACGGGTGCCGGTCCTCCCCGACGATACGCCGGAACGCTTGGCTCACCGGGTGTTCCGAGCCGAATGCGAAGCCTACCCGGAAGCGATCGAGTGGGTCATCCAGCAGCACAGGCAACAGGGTACGCCGACGCCGTTTTCGGGGCCGACTCAAGGCTCGTAACCGATCGCTTTTAGATACTCCGGCCGTAACATAAATGCCGACGGGGGAAGGGTTTGCCAACGAAACAACGGCAACAACTCCGGCAGGGTGATCGGCGTAATGGTGTCGAGCCAACCACAAGACCAAGCGAGCAAACCGAGCAAAGCCGGGGCCGAGACTCCCGCGTGCCGCAAAGCGGCAAGACGGGTATCGCCGTGCCGTTTGGCCAAACGTCGGCCATCGGTGCCGACGACCAACGGTACATGGGTAAACCTTGGAGCCGACCAACCGAACGCCTCGTACAGCAACAGTTGCCGGGGAGTCGAAGCGACGAGGTCATCCCCGCGAATCACCTCGGTGACGCCCATCGCGGCATCATCGACGACGACCGCGAGTTGGTAAGCGGGCGTGGCCGAGTTTTTCCAGACCACGAAATCGCCGCCGACTTGGGACAGATCCACGTAGGTTGGTCCCCGAAAGCCATCCACGAACGCCGGTGAATGATCGACGCGAAAGCGCCAAGCAAACGGTCTGCCCAAAGATTCGGCGTCGGCCGCCCGACGATGGGCGCAAGTGCGGGGGTAGACGGGGCCTTCGTGGTCCGCATGCGGGGCGCTTGCGGCATTGGCGATATCCGAACGCGAGCAGGTGCAGGGATACACCCGCTCGGCCGCACGCAGTTGCGACAACGCTTGCTCGTAAAGTGGCAGCCGTTGGGTTTGGTAGATGGGACCGACATCCCAATCCAGCCCCAGCCAGCGTAAATCTTCTTCGATCTGAGCCACCGCTTCTGGTTTGACCCGGGGAGAGTCAATGTCTTCGATGCGCAAAATCAAGCGAGCGTTGGCCCGACGCGCGGCCAACCACACGAGCAAAAACGTGCGTGCATTGCCGATATGCTGAGCGCCGGTCGGCGAGGGAGCCAAGCGGGCCACGGTAGCAGTCGAGGCGTTCATAGCCCCATTGTACCGACGCTCGGCGTGTGGCATCAACCGTGGCGATGTTGGCCCGGCACCCAGAGTACGTCGTCGGCCCCGTCGCGATTGGCCACGCGAGCCAAGACGAACAGCAGATCCGACAAGCGGTTGAGGTAGATCAGCGCGGTCGACGACCGGGGCGATTGCTCGAACAAACTGACGGTCGCGCGTTCGGCCCGTCGGCAGACAGTGCGTGCCAAGTGCAACCAAGCGGAAGCCAACGAACCGCCCGGCAGAATGAAGCTCCGCAGCGGTTGCAAACGCTCGTTGAGACGATCGATATGGCGTTCCAATTTCTCGACCTGAGCCATCGTCACACGGAGGGCTTGGCCCTCGGTTTCCGTGTCGCTGGGGGGAACGCACAGATCGGCACCTACGTCGAACAGATCGTTTTGAATTTCCCGCAGCAGGCTGGCCTCGGCGAAAGCGGGGGCTTGGGCCAGCACCAGACCGAGGACCGAATTGAGTTCATCGACTTCGCCATAAGCGACGACGCGCGGATGGGCTTTAGACACGCGTTGCCCATCGCCCAGGCCGGTCGTCCCTTGATCGCCGGTCTTGGTGTAGATTTTGGACAGATAGACCATAAACGCCTCGTAATGGATGATAATAACAAGGAAGCCCCTCGAGCCTGCGCCGCGGCACGGCGGACGGACGCCCCCCGTGGTT
>CALEEC010000442.1 GCA_937949245.1 uncultured Gemmataceae bacterium
TGTTGGAATTGGCTTTGGTCCAGTACGCGGTGACGACGTTGTTGCGCGAGGGATATACCCCCATCATCACCCCTGATTTGGCGCGAGTCGAGGTGTTGGAAGGGATTGGCTTTTTACCGCGCGATCCCAACCCCGAGACGCGACAAGTCTACACCATCGCAGATACCGATCTGTGCCTGATCGCCACAGCCGAGATCACGCTAGGCGGCATGCACCGCAACAAGATCCTCGACGAAAGCCAATTGCCCCAGAAATACGTTGGCTTATCGCATTGTTTCCGAACCGAAGCGGGCGCTCCGGGACGCGACACACGAGGATTGTATCGCGTCCATCAGTTCACGAAGGTCGAAATGTTTGCCTTCTGCACACCCGAACAAGCGGAACAGATTCACTTGGAAATCTTGGCCATCGAAGAAAAGATCTTCCAAGGACTGGGGTTGTGTTATCATGTAATCGACACCTGCACCGGCGACTTGGGCGGGCCGGCGTATCGCAAGTACGACTTGGAAGCCTGGATGCCCGGACGCGGAGAAAAAGGCGAGTACGGCGAGATCACCTCGACCTCGAATTGCACCGATTTTCAATCGCGTCGCCTCAACATCCGTTACAAATCGGCAGGGCAGAAGGGAACGAAGTTCGTCTACACGCTCAACGGAACGGCCGTGGCCGTCACTCGTGCCTTGGTAGCCATCTTGGAAAATTATCAACAAGCCGATGGTAGTGTCGTGATTCCCGAAGTCCTCCGCCCCTGGGTCGGCAAAGAGGTGATTGTCCCCAAGAAGAAGAGCGCAACGCCTAGTGCGTGAGAGAGAATCCAACGAAGGAATCGAGGCAACGATGGCCGGTAATACCTTTGGCGAACGATTTCGGGTGACGACTGCGGGCGTGAGTCACGGGCCAGGCTACTTGTGTATCGTGGACGGTTGTCCTCCCGGATTGCCTTTGTCGGTCGATGATCTGCTCCCGGACCTGAGGCGACGCAAACCCGGCCAGTCGAAGATTGTCACCCAACGCCAAGAAGACGATCTCCCCGAAATTTGGTCGGGAGTTTTTGAAGGCAAGACCGATGGAACCTCCATCGGCATCCTGTTTCGCAATACGGATCAACGGAGTCACGACTACACCGACATCGCCGACAAATACCGTCCCGGCCATGCCGACTACACCTTCGACGCGAAATATGGATTCCGCGATTACCGCGGGGGAGGTCGATCGAGCGCTCGGGAGACAGTCTGTCGGGTAGCGGCGGGGGCGATTGCCAAAAAAATCCTCGGCCTGCATGGCATCCGCATCGTGGGCTATGTCAAGCAGATCGGCCCGATCGTAGCGAATCTCCCCGATCCGACCGTGATTACTTTGGACCAGGTCGAGGCCACCCCGGTCCGCTGCCCCGACCCCACCGCAGCCGAACAAATGATTGCGTTGATCGAAGAAGTGCGGAAACAACGCGATTCCATCGGCGGCATCTGTGAACTGGTCGCGACAGGAGTTCCCCCGGGACTGGGCGAGCCGGTCTTCGACAAACTGAAAGCCGATCTTGCAAAAGCTCTACTTTCGTTGCCCGCAGTTACCGCGTTTGAATACGGTGCTGGCTTTGCGGTCGCTACCATGCGGGGGAGTGAAAACAATGACGTGTTCTACAACGACGCAGGAAAGATCCGCACTCGCACGAATCTTCATGGAGGCATGCTTGGGGGAATCTCCAGCGGCGAACCGATCGTCGTTCGCGTTGCGATCAAACCCACCAGTTCCCTCCCGCGATCGCAACCGACCGTAACCCGCAGAGGCGAGCCAACGGAAATTCTCACCAAGGGACGGCATGATCCCTGTTTGCTGCCCCGCTTCGTGCCCATGGGAGAGGCCATGATCGCCTTAGTCTTGGTCGATCACTGGTTGCGAGCCAAAGCGCAAGCCGCTCCCGATTTGCCCCCCCCTATCGTGGAGTCGCCTTCGTGAGTGGGCTTTCCGTTGGTTCCCTAGCCGCGATCGCCTGCATTTGGGAAGCCACGGCTCGAAAGTTGGGAAACGTGCATCGCTATGCGGACTTTCCCGACCTGAAGTATCCTGATTTCTTGCTCAGTGCTATTGCGATCGCCGAACCGATGCAACGTGCCTCCAAGCAACCATTAGGGCAGACCATTTTCGAGGCCATCTCAGCAACCCGTAGGGTGGTTTCGACAAACACCAATCTCGGAATCGTGCTGTTGTTAGCGCCCTTGGCGACGGTTCCCGACGCCAGCGAACTACGCAGCGGTGTCGCCAAGGTGCTGCGTTCGACTACCCGAGCCGATGCTTCGGCAGTCTATAGCGCCATCCGTTTGGCCCAACCGGGGGGATTAGGCCAAGTCCCGGACCAAGATGTACAACAAGAGCCGACTTGCACGCTGACCGAAGCCATGGGTTTGGCTGCCGATCGAGATCGGATTGCTTTGCAGTATGCTACCCATTTCGCCGAGGTTTTTGATCTGGGCGTCCCGGCCCTGCTGGAAGGTTGGCAGCAATTCGGCTGTCTGGAGGCAGCGATCGTTCATTGTCAGTTGGCTTGGCTAGCGAGCGGTCCCGACAGTTTGATCGCTCGAAAATATGGGGCGGAGGAAGCCGAACACATTCGCCAACGCGTCGCGGACATCCGCCATTTAGGAGGCTGGCACACCGCAGCAGGCCGAGAATCCTTGCGAAAACTCGATATGTGGATGCGTTCTCCCGAACGGCGGCTCAATCCGGGGACATCAGCGGATCTGGTGACCGCATCACTGTTCGCTGCTTTGCGATGTGGTAAGATAGAACCTACTTTCCCCTTCGATCCAAGGTTTGAACTGTGGTTCGTGGCATGAGTGCGGAACGATACAAAGTACGCGTCACTAAGGATCACTTGGTCTTCTGTTGTGGCCATTTCATCACCTATGATGGCCATCAATGCGAACGCTTGCACGGCCACAATTATCGTGCCGCAGTAGAGATCGAAGGACGCTTAGACGAAAACTTTTATGTCTTCGATTTTATCGCGCTAAAAGCTCGCACGAAAGAAATTACCGATGCTCTTGATCATCACATGCTTCTAGCGACGCGCAACGCCTACATCCGAGTCGAAGAATCGGCCGAACGAGTTTTGGTCACTTACAAGGATCGCCAATGGATCTTTCCACGCGGGGATTGTGTGTTACTCCCCATCGAAAACACTACCGCCGAGTTGATCGCCCGGTATATTGCGATGCGATTATTAGAATCCTTGCAACAACGGCATCAATACGTCCCAGAAATCTTGCGTATTGAGGTCGAAGAGAATGTGGGTCAATCTGCCACTTACGAATGGCGATCTTCCACGGTGAATTAAATCCCACTCCAGCATCAAGCTATCTTTCATTGGGGTATCCTCCTTGCTGGACTGGAGGTAGGACGATGCAACCGAACCAGGCGACCCGCTTACTACCGTCCGTGCTAGACCGTTTGCTGGATCCCAACACGATGGGAATGAAAATGCAGCAAGGTTACAGTACCGAGGAGATGCAGGCCAAAGTGAAACGCGACCTGAACGATCTTCTCAATGCTCGTCGCCCTCCCCGTGAATTGTTGGAAGATCTACCAGAGGTGAGTCGATCGGTCTTCGCTTTCGGTCTGCCGGATCTGAAAGACTACCAGAGTCTCTCCCCGGAAGCGATTAGTGCTTTGTGTACGGAAATTGAACAGATCATATCCCAATTTGAGCCGCGATTGATCCATGTCAAAGTGACCCCTAAAACCAGTCAGGAAAACACCAAGTTTGGCAAACTCGATTTTGAAATCAGTGCCACTTTGAATGTCAATCCGTTTCCGCCCGTGATTTTCAATACGATGCTGGACGTTGCCAAAGATCATCTGGAAGTGCGTTAACCGAGGTCCGCCCATGAGTCGCGATTTGCTGCAAGCCTATGAGAAGGAACTCGAATTCATCCGTAAAATGGCAGCGGAGTTCGGCCAACAACATAAACAGGTCGCGGGCGAACTATTGCTGGTCGATCAGAAGGGGAAAAGCACCGATCCCCACGTCGAACGGATGATAGAGGCGTTTGCCCTCTTGACCGCACGGGTTCGCCTGAAATTAGATGATGAATTTCCCGAACTGACCG